>JANLRG010000474.1:0-1050 GCA_031361545.1 Bacteroidota bacterium | reverse complement strand
TTTGAAAAAGACGTGGGTTTTTACAGAATTTATAATTAAATTGCCGCTCTAAATTTTCAAATCAGTACCCTAAAAATTAAATAGAATGAATATTGATTTTGGTGATGTTTTTACAAAAACCCTAATTACTGCTGGCGTGATGAAGTTTCTGAGAAATTATCTCGAAACTTCCGTGCGATTGCCCCAATGGGATAAGGTTCTAAAATATGCTTGGGTAGGTACATTGATTCTGATGTGCTTTGTTTCTGCTTTTTCTATAAAATTTATTGATAACCAATACTATTATTTTCTCTTATTGGCTGCTATCTATATTATTTATCAGACGAGAAACATTCGCTCCGCTCGGTTGTTGTTGATAGCGGTTGTACCTTATTTGGTGTTCGGCGTTATGAATGATTTTTTGCAATATTTTACACCTGATTTTTATAAGTCTTATGGCGCATTTTTCGAGGCAGCTAAAAGTTTTGCCGTTTTTTGGACGATAGGTTTTAGCATTTATGCCTATAAACAAGATAAAAGAGAAAAACTTCAAAGACAAAAAGATGAAGAAGAAAGAAAAATCCTTGAAGCCCAAAGAAATTCACTTGAAGCCCAAGTAGTCGAGCGCACTACCGAGCTGACCAATCAAAAAGAAGAATTGGAAAAAACGCTTGAACAACTCAGAGCGACTCAAGATCAACTGATTCAATCTGAAAAGCTGGCTTCTCTCGGCGAACTCACCGCTGGTATCGCTCATGAAATACAAAACCCTTTGAATTTTGTCAATAACTTCGCAGAACTCAGCGTGGAATTGGTGCAAGAACTCAATAATGAATTGGATAAAGACACCCTTGACAAAGAGTTAGTTAAAGAATTGATGCATGACTTGACTCAAAACCAAGAGAAAATCAACCATCATGGTAAACGAGCCAGTAGCATCGTGAAAGGCATGCTCGAACACTCGCGGAAGAGTACAGGCGTGAAAGTACCAACGGATATAAATGCTTTGGCAGATGAATATTTAAGGTTAAGTTATCATGGTTTAAGAGCAAAAGATAAAGATTTTAATGC
>JANLRG010000428.1:0-6516 GCA_031361545.1 Bacteroidota bacterium | reverse complement strand
CAGTTTTTTGCTGTCAACGGAATCAACATAAGCATACTTAATTAATTCTAATGCGTAGTTGATTTTATCTTGCGGAGGAGCTAATTGAGCTGTTACATTTTTTCCAGTTACAGCTAAAGCTAAAATCAAGATACTTGTTTTAAATATTTTTTTCTGAATCATTTTTGAATAAATAATAGTGGAAGATAAAAGTTCGCTCTCTGCGACCCAAAGAATAGTTATAATACAAACGTAAAGATACGCCGAAAGAATGTTAAGAAAACAATAAAAACAACAGAATTATTCAGAGGAAATTTTCTTAATTTATTTGATAATTTTCAGAATGATGGAAAGTAATTTCAGATGAAAGGGAAATCAAAAATCACTCCTATTTTAACCCTATAACAAACTTAAACCCTATTTATCTATTTGAATTAAGACCAAATGGAATATAAAATTGGACTGAAACATTTCGACCCATTCCTCTTATTCCATATTTGCCTAATCGATTTAAGGAAGAATTATGAGAATAATAACCTGTATCGAAGAGATTATTTGCCGAAATTTCTATTTCAAAATTCTGTTTTCCCCACCGAAAGCTGCCACCTAAATGTAGATCCAATAAAAAATAAGACTCAAGTGTCGTTTCTCCATCACCTACTTTGCTTTGTGAGAAATAATTAATTCCTCCTAAACTTAAATATGTTTGATAAACATAATTAAGCTTTTTCCCACTAAAAGTTATTCTACCCGAAAGCTTATCTGATGGAAATCCTACAAGGTAACCCCTACCATTTAATTTAGAATTTATTTTTGAGTAAGCTAGATTGATAGTCAACCAATCAAGCGAAGCCGGATGAAACGTAAGTGACAATTCAATACCAGCTATTTTGGCATTGCTCTGTGTAAAATTATAAATCTTTACAGTATCTACAGTCAAAGTATCCGATTTAATAATCGTGTCAACTTGAGAATTTTTCAGATAAACATAATCAATCAAATTATTAGAATATGCACTTAGGTCAATAGAATAATCTTGCTGATCAAATCGGATTCCACTTTCTATCACCTGACTGAACTGGTTTTTCAAATTCTTATTTCCCTTTTCAAAACTGTAATCGGCTTCATTTTTTCCAAAAACACAAAGCTGACGAACTGATGGAGCTGAATTTCCTAAGGAATAATTTAATTTAACTTTCAAATTTTCATTAGCGTTGAAAACAATTCCGGCAGATGAGCTACTTAATGAAGTTGATAAGTTGAGCGGAGGGTCGATCCTATTACTCAAAGAATCATTTGTATTTGAATTATGAGGATTTTCCATTTTTATTTGTTCAAAATCGGAACGGCCTGCTAATGAGAAAACCCATTTCTTCAAATTGTAATGTAGTCCGACAATACCAGCCAAATTATTTTTTGTTGAATTGAGAATAAAATATTCTTCACCATCATTCTTTTCATCTGATAAATACCCCTGCATCCCGATTGTATATCCAAACTTTTTTAAAGGGTCAGAATTGAAGTTCAATTTATAAACCCAAGATTTCATTATCGTTGCATAAGAAATGTGATTGATTAATTTTGAAGTCGGAACAGTTTCTTTTCTATCGACATTTTGATAAGAGAGATTGAAATGAAGCGATGACTTTTTGAACTGGTAATTTGTTTCAGAAGAAAGAACTTGACTAGTTTGTTCGATATAGGGCGAAGACAACTTTCTTTCTCGTTGAAATGAATCCGTTTCGTCAGTAGCAAAATTAGTCAATTCTATTACACCTGATTGTTGATGAAAATAAGAATAAGTTACTTTACTCACTCCCCACTTTTTTGACCAACCAATTGTTGCTTTCAGATGGTTGGAATTATATTTTGAGTTAGGGGCAAACTCACTCATCTCAGTATTTTTGATTGCATTTACTCCTACTCCTTGAATGTAACTTGTGTGATCACTTAGTCCAAACCCTACTGAATAAAATATTCCTTTTTTAGTTGTTCCTTTTATTCCTGCTGATAAATTTCCACCAAATGTAGAGGAGAAAAAACCAAGGTTGATATTCCCAGAACTAGTTCCAGCTATTGATGGTTTTTCATCATGATATATAATTACTCCACCGATTGAATTGTTGCTATAGAGAAGTGCAGAAGGTCCTTTGACCAATTCTATATTTTCAATTCCAGAACTAGTTATCGTTGCTAAGAAGGGTGTATTCCAATTCGATTGTAATTGAGTCGTACCATTAGAATAAATTGCAATTTGAGAAGAAGAAATACCTCTAATAGAAGGGTCGAAAATGTTAGTTGACCCCGCAATAATATCAAATCCGGGAGTGTAACTTAATGCAGCGAAATTATTTATTCGATTTATACGACGAAGAGTCTTTGATGAATATACCGTGTTGGTGTACGAATGACTTTCTGGCAATGAAAGGTTTTCCTTTGTGATTGTATTCTCTTGACGACCACTCGCTATCTTCTCCAATTCAACATGTAAAACTACAGCGCTATCTTTGGTATCGACAAATTGAAGGACTGATTGATAACCATCTTTACTAAATTGAATTGCAACCACGCCAATTCCAACATTAGTTATCAAATAAGTTCCACCCTCTTTCGTAATATCTGTACGAAAAAATTCAGGCATTGCTACAGACACACCTTCGAGAAGTAAGGAATTATCTTTTTTGTCGCTTAAAATTCCACTGACTGTGTGTTGAGCAATTAAATTCGCGTTAGCTAATATGGTGAACAGAAATAATAAATATTTTTTCATGTTATAATTTGTAGGGAATAAATAAAGAGTTGACAAAATAGCCGTGCGAATGAAAGGAAAAAAAGTGAAATATTACTACTATTTGCTATTAAATAATGATTTGGGGGCGTAGAAAAATTGATTTATTTTTCCTTCTTACCAAATCGATTTCCTATCGTTTTACCAGCAATATACCCCGTTGTCCAAGCTGATTGAAAATTAAAACCTCCAGTAACTGCATCGACATCTAAAATTTCACCAGCAAAAAAAACGTTGGGAGTTATTTTCGATTCCATAGTTTTAAAATCTACTTCCTTCAAATTTATACCACCACATGTAACAAATTCCTCTTTGAATGTAGTTTTTCCACTCACCTCGTACTGATCATTAACAATTGTATTAATCAATCTATTTAAATGATCTTTGGATAATTGACCAAAAGCAATTTCACCATCTAATTTAATTCTATCTAATAAATACTCCCATAATCTTTTTGGAATTTCAAACTCGTTACTGCGATAAACTGTCCTCTTTGGATATTGTGTCCTAAATTTAGCGAAGAAATCTCTTACATTATCTTCCTTCTTATTTATCCAATTGATAGAAACTTTAAAACTATAATTTAAATCTGCTAACTCTTTTGCAGCAAAAGAACTTAACTTAAGAATAGCTGGTCCACTGAATCCCCAATGAGTAATCAGTAAAGGACCGCTTTGAACATTTTTACTACCAACAATTTTCGCTTGAGCATTAGGAACACTAACTCCCATTAACTTGGTGATTGATTTGTCTTTTAAATTAAAAGTAAACAAAGAAGGAACTGGAGAAACGATTGAATGATTTAATTTAGAAAGCCAACTAAATCCCGACAAGGTGGGATGTCCACCAGCAGCAATCAATACTGCATCAAAATCAATTTCCTGATGGTCTTGAAAAACTAATCTGATTTTACTGTCAGCAGGAAATATTTCTTTGATAGATGTGCCCATCGAAAAATCAACTTGTAAATCATCTGCCTCCTGCATAATGCAGTCAATAATTGTTTGGGAGTTATCAGTTGTCGGAAACATTCTTCCATCGGCTTCAGTTTTAATGCTGACACCTCTTAATTCAAACCATTCAATTGTGTCGGCACAGGAAAACTGATTGAAAGCTTGTCTCAAATCTTTTTCTCCTCTAGGATAATTCTTCAACAGCTGACTGATTTCAAAACAATGATGAGTCACATTACATCGACCACCGCCACTTACCTTTACTTTAGAAAGCAACTTTTGACTCTTTTCAAAGACGATAACATCAGCTTCTGGGCACAATGATTTTATTTTCAAGGCACCAAAAACACCTGCCGCTCCGCCACCTATGATGGCGATTTTTATTTTTTCCTTCTTCAATCACGCCAAAGATACTTTGAAATTTTTGTTATTTCGATCTGTAAATATCATTCTTTTGATACTTTTACAAATCATGAAGGCCAAAAAAAATATCGATTAAACTAAATTTACAGGAAAAAAATAAAAGTAAAAAATCAAAATTTTTGACCTTATCTTTGGCCACACAAAAATAAAAATTTAGAGTGAATATAATAGGCAGCGATACCTTACAATTATTTGAATTTGATAAAATTCAAGAATACATTTTGAACTATTGTCGTTGCAGTTCCTCCAGAAATAAAGTAGAATCTTTATGTCCGATAGAGAATAGAGATTTCCTTACTTTATCATTGAAACAAACAGATGAATACAAGCAGAATTTAGCAATCCGAGGTTATTTTCCTGACACTTATTTTGAAGATTTCGAAAGCGAAGCTAATCTGCTTTTAATTGGAAACTCTATTTTGACAGAGCTTCAGTTTAGTAATATCCGTGCTGCATCTTCTACTGTGAATAGTTTGTTGCGATTTTTTAATGAACGAAAAGATTCATTTCCCAACTTAAAACTATTAACCAGTTCCTTGTATCTGACTGAAGAAATAATAATTTTAATTTCATCGATTATAGATCCGGCGGGCCAAATTAAAAATAATGCCTCACCAGAACTTCAATCAATTCGAAGTGCCTTAGTATCCAAAAGAAGAGAGAGTGACAAAAGATTTCGAACGTTCATTTTAGAGATGAAAAAGAAAGGATGGTTGAGAGAAAACGAAGAGAACTTTTATAACAATAGAAGAGTTTTGGCTGTTCCATCAGAATACAAAAGAGAAATTAAGGGATTGATTCATGGAAAAAGTGAAAGTGGCAAAACTACATTTATTGAACCAGATGGTTTAGTAGAATTAAATAATGAAATTTCCGAATTAGAGCAAGACGAGCGGAATGAGATAAGAAGACTTCTAAAAGAACTTACTGAACATCTTCGGCCTTTCGGCAATTTGATAAAAGGTTATCATAATTTTTTAAGTGAAATAGATTTTATAAGAGCAAAAGCATTATTTGCTTTGGAAATAAATGGAAATCTCCCTCAGCTAAACAAAAATAGTATTGTACATCTTATCAATGCAGTTCATCCACTATTATTTTTGCAAAACAAAATTCAAAATAAAGTAGTCGTTCCTCTTACTTTAGAACTTTCTCAAGAGAAAAGAATTTTAATCATTTCCGGACCTAATGCAGGAGGCAAATCAATAACTTTAAAGACACTTGGTCTTCTTCAACTGATGTTACAAAGTGGTTTGTTGATTTCTGCTGACGAGAAATCGGAAATGTGTTTCTTCAATCATTTTCTATCAGATATTGGTGATAGTCAGTCAATCGAATACGCTCTATCTACCTATAGTTCTCGACTCATCAGAATGAATCAATTTCTACGAACAGCAAATAATCGCTCGTTAATTCTGATTGATGAATTTGGAACCGGTACAGATCCAGAATTAGGGGGAGCTATTGCTGAAGCAGTCATGGAAGAATTGAATAATCGAAAAGCGTTTGGAATTTTTACAACTCATTATACAAATATAAAATTATTAGCAGATCAACTCAATGGAGTTTTCAACGGATCAATGCTTTTTGACCCAGAGACATTAATGCCAAAATACAATCTCATTGTAGGCCAACCAGGAAGTTCCTATACATTTGAAGTAGCTGAAAAAATTGGATTGCCAAAACATGTGATAGATAAAGCACGAAAGAGAATACAGAAAGACAAACTAAAATTAAATTCGATGTTATCTGATTTACACAGTCAGAAAAATAAATTGGAAGATGAACTTCGTACATTGAAAGAAAGCAGAGAAAAAGCGCAGGTTTCAGAGGCAAAGTTTAGCACCCTTTCTGAAAAGCTACAATCTAAAATGGAAAAGGATAATGAAAAGCGAGATGAAGTAAGAAAGCTATCGGAGTTAGGAAGAAAGTATCAAGCGCTTGCATTGGAATGGGAAAAGGCGAAGGACAAAAAAGAGATCATCAAAAAATTCGTCCATTCAATGACGGCTGAAAAGAAAAAACGAGCTGCAGACAATACTCCAGAAAAAATAAGTAAGCGAAAGATAGAACTTATTGAAAAACTTTTTACCGAAATAAAAATCGGAACCCAAGTAAGGATGTTAAGAGGAAAACAAATTGGTATAGTAGAGAAAATAAAGAAAAATGTTGTCTTTGTTAATTTTGGAAACTTAATGGCAGAAGTAGCTATAGAGAATTTGGAACCGGTGAAGGATGAGGGATGATGGAAGAAGACTTCTGAACTTTGAGTTTTAACTTGTTTAAAATAATTGTGAAATAATTTTCTCAATAGAAACTCCATCGGCTTCTGCTCTGTAATTTCTCACAATTCTGTGTCTTAAAATTGGGACA
>JANLRG010000414.1:0-1402 GCA_031361545.1 Bacteroidota bacterium | reverse complement strand
GGAGTTTATACACAGCCGCCACTTTCCCGATGAAGTACAAGGCGATTTTTTACTCAACAATACCATCGGTTTTTTGGGAGCGAAAATGCACCGCATCATTGACAGTGGCACGGGTTATACAAGCCGATTTCGCATGGATTTGGTCAAAAGCAGCGACCCCAATTTTCGCCCTGTGGATATGGAAATTGCGCCCGATGGCTCGCTTTACCTTGCCGATTGGCACAATACCCTCATCGGTCACATGCAGCACAACGCCCGTGACCCTTTGCGTGACCACGTTCACGGCAGGATTTACCGCATCACTTATCCGTCGCGTCCATTGGTAAAACCCGCAAAAATTGACGGGGCACCCATTGAAACGTTATTCGATAATTTGACATTACCTGAATACCGTAGCCGCTATCGGACTCGGCGCGAACTGAGGGGGCGTGATAAAACTGAAGTTTTCAATAAACTACAAATTTGGTTGAAAAGTCTTGATAAAAACGACGCCAACTACGAGCGTTATCAGTTGGAAGGGCTTTGGGTAAGCTGGGGCATCAATAAAATTGATGAAAAATTGTTGAACACCTTGCTCAAATCTAAAGATGAAAGAGTGCGTGCGGCAGTGCTTGAAGTTGCCCGTTTTAATACTGATAAAATTAAAGATGGAACGGATATTATCGCAAAAGCGGCGACTGATAAAAGCGGTCGAGTACGCATGGAAGCATTGGTAGCGAGTACATGGTTGGGCAAACCCTTCCGTGAAAAAGTATTAAAAAACTTGGGGAAAATGCCCATGGACGATGCTTTACGCATCACCTACAATTATGTAAAAAAACCTTCTGGAGAAGTCAAGAACCCCAATTTAGAAAGTAAACCGATTGATAAAAAAAGCGGTATGTACGTCAAAGGCATGGAAATTTACAACCGAGAAGGCTTTTGTGGTACGTGTCACCAACCCGACGGCAATGGTCTGGAAAGTTCGGGTTTTCCACCGCTTTCTAAAAGTAAATGGGTGACAGGGAGCACAGACAGACTCATAAAACTGGTATTGCACGGCTTATATGGACCGATGGAAGTGAACGGCAAAGAATACGCAGGCATTGTCCCCATGACCCCTTATGGTTCGCTATTGAACGATGAAGAACTGGCTTCTGTTTTGAATTACGTTAGAAATTCTTTTGGCAATGCTTCTGCTGTTGTCATTACGCCTGAAAAAGTAAAGGCAGTTCGGGAAGCAACAAAAAAGCAAAAAGGCTTTTTTTCACCGAAGGAATTGTTAAAATTGCATCCCGATGAGGAGTAAATGACGGGTAAAGCGGAAATTGCTGAAATTATACTGAGTACATTGTAAATTAAGTTTCTTATGAAATAACGCTATCCACAACGGGCTACCGATGAAGGTCGGTACAAGTTATTT
>JANLRG010000379.1:0-1749 GCA_031361545.1 Bacteroidota bacterium | reverse complement strand
AAAGTGCTATATCTTGAAGTATATCCAATAAGGTCATCAATTTATTAAATGGATGGGCGGTTTCTATCCCATACATTTTATCCTGCACCCTATCCCTTGTTTTTCCTTTAATTAAAATACCTGATTGGGCTTTTTGAAATAATTGATGAATAGCAGCCATTTCGGGAATAGACCCGAAGGCATTGCCCATAAAATCTTCTTTAAATTGAATGACGATGGATTGTGCAGCGTCAGCAATTAAATCATCCCCCTCAGTATTGAGCCAACAATGTGGTACATTTTTGCCCAATAAAACCAAATCGCCCGCCTCAAAATTGCTTATCTGGCTGCCCACAAATCGTGTTCCTCTACTGCGTTTAATAAAAGTCAATTCCAATTCAGGATGAAAATGATAAGGGGCATTAAATGAAGATAAACTGAATTGTCTGTAAAGAAAAGAACTGCCCATATTTTCAATCAATTGCTCATAAGTCGCTTTCATTTTTGGCGCTAATTGTCTTAATTTATAAATAGAATTTGTAATTAAGGTAAAATTACACCAATATTAGTAAATAATGACAAAGAATCGGGTAGGGAATGTCTGTTTCTTTGCATTATATTTCAATAGAATTTGAGCCGACCTTTTGAAAGAGATGCAGCGGCAAAATCTCAGATATTATTCATCCCCTACGGCTGGGCAGCCCCTGAAAAGACTGGACTGAGCATGGAAAAGGAGACATTATAGCGATGGGTAAAGATAGAGAACGGGATATTGTGGTTTTTGAGGTGTATTTATAAGACTTTTATTCGCATAAAATTAAATTTAAAAAAATGAAAAAATTTATTGGGATTGCCCTTGTTCTAATCCTATACAATATAGGATGGGGACAAAAAATGTTGACCAATGCTCAAAAAGGGGAAGTCATCTATCATGTTGTTCAGCGGAGTTTTTACGACAGCAACGGCGATTTACAAGGCGATTTGAACGGTTTACGCCAAAAATTAGACTATCTACAAGACTTGGGCATTACCTCTATTTTGCTATTGCCTTTATATGATGCCGATTGTTATCATAATTATTTTGCCAATGATTTTGAGAAAATTGATGCCGAATTTGGCACGATGAAAGACTATTTAGCACTTGTCAAAGAGATTCATCGACGCGGCATGAAAATCCACTTAGATATGGAAACCCAATATGTTACTGAAAAGCATATTTGGTGGAAAGATGCCGTTAATAACCTCCAATCCCCTTATAGTGATTACATTTTGTTCGATGATGCGGCGCATAAAATACCCGCTACAATGATATTTGGGCTTCGAGAAGTGTCGAGTTATGATGGTAAGAAGATAAAGACAACAACAGTGAATTTGAAAAGCAAAAAAGTTTTGGACTACAACGTCCAATTGTTTTCTTCTTTCATTGACCCTAACAAAGACGGTAAATTTGATGACGGCGTGGATGGTTTTCGACTTGACCATGCTATGGATAATTTAGATGATAAACCCCAACTGACCAATCTTTTTGCAGATTTTTGGTTGCCTTTAATCACTCAACTAAAGAAAATTAACCCTAAAATAAAAATTGTTGCTGAACAAGCAGATTGGAAAGATTACGGTTTTGCTTATTTTGAAAAAGCGGGCGTTGATAGAATGTTTGGTTTTGGTTTGCAAGAAGCGATTTTATCGTTTGATAAACAACAATTAATAAATAAAGCAGATACTATTTTAGGGCTACGTCCACAAGGGAAAGGGCAGATTATTTTTATA
>JANLRG010000318.1:0-1166 GCA_031361545.1 Bacteroidota bacterium | reverse complement strand
TTGTAGAAGTAGAATATTTGGATGGTGCGGTTGAATTGATTGAGGGTAGTATTACTTTGATGCGGTAGGCACCCCTCAGTATTTTGAATATTCCTTTTTGAACAATTCAGGCAATTCGTTAGTAAAATTGTATGATTTAACCATTCTACCTAATACATCATAAACAACAACTCTATCAATATACATGTCGTCGGGTATTTTTAAAAAAGATTTATCTACTACGGAATTAGGAAAAACTTGCACATTATTTAAATTGTTTCTTACATCTTTAATGGATACTAAATTACATTTCCCATTATTACCGCCGAATATTGTAAGGTCTGAATGCTTTAAACCTATGTAGGTCGGAAGTAAATTTGTTCTTTTCCCGATTGTAAAATATCGTAGCCATTTTTTTTATCAAAATCGACAGTTTTGTCGAAAATATTCATCCTCGACTCAATCCCGACTGAGGAGGTGTAAAAGATACACCATTAATGATTAGATTTGTTTTCATAAAAACTAAACAATTCAGAATGAAAAATATACTCTATTTAACTGCATTGTCACTCTTCTGCAAGCACAGTACAACGACAAATTAAAAGAACTAAGAGCCGTGCATCTTCAATGGATGAAACAATATAAAGATTGAGGGGCGATACCCGAAGCGGATATGGTCAAGCTATGGTGGAATGGTAAAGACACTGCTCCCATGACAGCCAAACCTGTGGTGCAACAACTTAAAAATAAGGTTAAAATAACGGCTGATACTGAGGGGGCATCCATCGGCTATCGCCAATTTTGGAAAGATACTTGGACGGTTTATCAAAAGCCTTTTGATATGCAGAAAGGTGATTCATTGTACGTGGTGGCGCAGCGGATTGGATATTTAAAGGCTCAGGTGAGTCTTGTTTTAAAATAAAAAAACTTGTTTCGATGGGAACGCGGATTGATGCGGATTTTTTTTTTAATTTAATAGAACAAATCCGTGAAAACCAGCTAAATCCGCGTCATCCGCGTTCCCATTACACATCATTATAAATATTTCAAAAACTTCTCAATCGAAAAATCATGTTAAAAAGAATCATTTTCCTCGCCATCATTTGGACAAACACATTGCCTACGCTCTTAGCCCAACCCATCGAACGGTTTATAAAAGTGGTAGTCGCTGCTGACCGGCCTGATTG
>JANLRG010000304.1:0-3935 GCA_031361545.1 Bacteroidota bacterium | reverse complement strand
AATGGTCATTATGAGCTTGATTTGACCAATGATGCAAACATTATTTCCATCAGTTTTGTCGGTTTTTCAGCCGAAGAAATAGCTATTACGCAACCCGTTTTGAATATTAGTTTGGGTGAAGCAACACTAAATGAAATGGTCGTTACAGGTTATAGTTCTGCAAAAAGTAGAAGTTATGATAAAGACGATGATGCAAAAGCTCCCACCGCCCCAACTTCCTCTGCCGAAATAACCGTCGAAAAGCAAGAAGCGACGACGACTTCATATGATATTGACCTGCCTTATACCGTTCCGAATGATGGAAAATACAACGCTGTGGAGATAAAAGAAGTGAATACGCCAGCCACTTATCAATATTATGTCACGCCCAAACTTGACCGCGATGCATTTTTGACGGCTCAAGTGACTAATTGGGAGCAATATAATTTGTTGAGTGGCGAAGCCAATTTGTTTTTTGAAGGGACATATTTAGGCAAAACTTACTTGAATACTCAAAATAGAAGCTGAGCGATTAAATTATGTTAAAGATTTAGGTCTAATAAGAGTATGTTTTGAAATTGAGAGATAAAGACTTACGATTTTGAAAAAATAGAGCATCTGCCGTAATTTGTGGTATCGAATCATAAATTACAAGAGATGGTAAAAGTAAAACTTAAGTTCAAAGTCACACAGTTCACCGAACTGACAGATGCCCAGTGGGCAATAATAGAAAAAATAGTTGATAGGGGTCGAAGAATCAAAAAAGATTTACGGATGGTAGTCAACTGCATCTTAAAAGTTGCTCGTACAGGTTGCCAATGGCGGAACATAGACGAGAAATATGGACCTTGGCAAAGTATCTACTATTATTTTAGAAAATGGATTAAAAAAGGTATTTTAGGCGATATAATGAGCCATGTTGTACAAAAAGAACGTGTTAGACAAGGTAGAGATGCCGAAGCATCCGCAAGTGCAATAGACAGCCAAAGTGTCAAAAAAGGGGGCTTAATAAATCTTGATACAGGCATTGATGGTAATAAAAAAATTAATGGACGAAAACGCAATATTTTGGTAGATACATTGGGTTTGCCAATTGCTATTTTTGTTTGTGCCGCCAATATCCAAGATGGCATAGCGGGTATAGAATTATTGCCGTTAATAGAAAAATCGACTAAGCGGTTAAAACTCATTAGAGCGGATAAAGCTTATCGGAGTGATTTTTCAGAAGCAGCCAATTGGTGTGGATACACGGTCGAAGTATCGCAAAAGCCACCAACTGAAAAAGGATTTGTTCCTCAAACAGGACGTTGGCAAGTTGAAAGAAGCTTCGCTTGGGAGAACTTTTATCGCCGTTTATCCAAAGATTATGAGAAAACAGTAGATTCTTCTGTCGCTTTTATTCAATTAGCTTTTATTTCTATCATTTTGTCAAAATTTTAAAATTAAATTTTAAAACATACTCTTAGACCAAGCTTTGGCATATTTTGCGTCAAATCTTAAAAAATCGAGGCAGAATTGATTGCTCTTTTGTACTGGACTGCTCTTTTATCAATCTTTCTGCTTATTTTTTTCTATCTAACAGTTTCTAATTTATTGACAATCAATTAGTTACAAAGCTGATTTCTTCAGGTTTGACGTTGAAGGCTTTCATTTTGCGTTGCAAATTTTTGAGGACTTGCGCCCTAACTTTATCTTTATAGACGGCATCTTCGACTGGTTTATACTGCTCATTTTTGCTTAACATATGCCAAACAATGACGGCTAATTTCCTTGCGGTGGCTACGACGGCTTGCATATTGCCTTTTTTATATTTGATGCGCTGAAAGAACTGATGTAATGCGCCTTCTTTCAAATTATGTCCTATCACATTTGCGGCTCTTTCTAATGCTAAAGCCAAGCGATGTTTACGTTTTGGCGTATGGCTGGACAAAATTTTGCCGCCCGACACCTTGTTTTTGGGTGCTAATCTTAACCAAGAGGTAAAATGTCGGGCGGTTGGAAAGTCACTAACATCCACGCCAATTTCCGAAATAATACTCAATATGGTCATCGCACTTACGCCGTCAATAGCCGATAAATCAATGCCACCTGTGAGTTGAAAAGCTAATTTTTCAACATCGATTTTGGGCGTATTTTTATTCTGCTTTTTCCGCTCTTTTTTATTGTAATCGGGGCGTACTTCGCCGTCAACTTTTTCATTGTCTTCAATTCGAGCGATTAAACATTTTTCAATCGCTTTATCACACTCCTCGATTTTGGCGTGAAAGAACTTATAGAGTTCATAACTCTGCCGCAATTCAAAAACATATTCTTCTTTCCATACACCGGTTAAAGCCCGCTCGACTTCTTCTTTGGATTTACGCACCCGATAATTCGCCAAACTCGCCAATACTGAGGGGTCTTTTTCACCCCCAATTATCGCCTCAATCATCGCTTTACCACTTTTACCAGTCACATCTGAAATGGCAATATCCAAGCGAATATTCATCAAGCGCAAGGCTTTTTGCATCTTTTTGATGTAATCCGACGCATTTTCTATCAAGCCTTGACGATGCCGACTGTACTGCCGCAATTTTTCAGTGTCATTACTCGGTTGATAAGAATTGGGTAGTAAACCCAAACAATGTAAGCGTTGAATCCATTGACAATCCAACACATCGGTCTTTTTGCCTTGCACATTTTTAGTGAATTTACCACTCACTAAAATGGGTTCAAGCCCATAATCTTGAAGCAAAATAAACAAATTCTGCCAGTAAGACCCCGTACTTTCTAAGGCAACGGTCGTCACTTCTTCAGATTTGAGCCACCGACAAAGGGTATGTAAATCATCAGAATACACCCCAAATTCACGTACATCGTCCGTCCCTTGACCAACCGCCACAAAATGACTTTTACTCCCCACATCAATCCCTGCGGCATGAGGATTAACCAAAGGCAAGGACTCAACTTTCTT
This sequence comes from Bacteroidota bacterium, assembly GCA_031361545.1. GTDB lineage: Bacteria > Bacteroidota > Bacteroidia > AKYH767-A > 2013-40CM-41-45 > JADKIH01. Next base: position 1,003 of record JANLRG010000304.1, on the reverse strand, counting down.
TTTACGTCCCATAAACTTGACTTTTTTAAATGAATAAATCTATCAAGTCAACGAAAAAGAGTAATGTCTAAAAGGGTTCACGAAGTATTCTATACGGGATATACCACTTCCTTTCAAAAATAGTATTCACCAATCTTTTGTCCTATTATCCAAACTAAATCGGATGTACATTACCAAACCATGATTTCGCGGCGAATTGCACTATATCATTAAAAAAATCGGCGTCGGCTTTTTCATTAACTTCATACCGCAAATTTATGACACCACCCTGTTAGTCAACCTTTTTTACATTTTTTTTATGTGATATGATTTCAGCGAACTGTGTCATCCGCGTTCCCATTGCATCAAGCCATAGGCGCATAAAAAAATCCGCCTCTATTTTGTTCGAGACGGATTTTATAGTTCTTTGTAAATCAATTACTTGCAAATATAATTACTTTTTATACAAACACTCAATTTACAATACTTTTTTTTATTTTTTTATACCAAAACGGATGTTTTTATCGGTTGAACCCAACCGAATTTATCAGCCACATCGCCTGAGCGCAATTTATCAATGGTGGTTTTTATCATCGCTCCGACTTTACGGCTTTCGACAAGTGGCAATACCATTTTAAAATCTCTGTAAGTAATTTCACTCACGTGAGAAACTACCGCAGCTGTTCCGCAGCCAAATGCTTCTTGCAGCTTACCCGCTTTATAGACTTCCATGAGTTCGTCCACACTGATATTGCGCTCTTCAACTGGGAAACCTTTATCGCGCATGAGTTTCAAAATCGTATCGCGAGTAATACCCCTCAGTATCGTGCCGTCTGTTGGCGGCGTGACGAGTGTACCATCTATAATAAACATGAGGTTCATCGTACCAGCTTCTTGTACATATTTATGCTCTGCGGCATCGAGCCACATGATTTGGTCGTAGCCGTTTTGATTCGCCAGCCGCGTTGCCAATAATGCACCGCCATAATTACCAGCTGCTTTTGCTTCGCCCATGCCGCCTTCA
>JANLRG010000301.1:0-3999 GCA_031361545.1 Bacteroidota bacterium | reverse complement strand
GAAAACGCAAGATCGCGAAATCTTGGAGCGTGAATTAGGCGCGCCTGGTCCAGAGCGTATCTGGTACGTGGGCGATGCGTTCGCGATGGGTTACACCGTTGACGAGGTGTTTGCCTTGATAAAGCTACAAATACTTCTTTTGAATAAGGAAAAAAAGTAGATTTGTAGCGATGAAAAAGAACTTTCTTATAGCCTTCTTTGCCGGAATTCTGGCGATATTTTATAGCTGTTCAACTGATTTTGATATCATTGCTCCTTATAAAGAAATTATTGTCATAAATGGTTTGGTGGATGGATTAGATTCTGTCCATTACATTAGAGTTGGAAAGGCATTTCTCGGAGAAGGAAATGTCCTAACGATGGCTCAACAAACTGATTCCACAACATTTGGAGATATACTTACTGTACAAATGGAAAAGTTGGTAGGTAGTTCGGTGGTAGAAACTTTTTCATTAGACAGAACCACTGAAATTCCAAAAGACCCTGGAATCTTTGGCTTTCCTTATCAGGTGCTGTATAAAACAACTCATTCATTAATGGAAGATGCAACTTATCGGATTGTAGTGAAAAATAATCAGTCAGGTAATATCGCTAAATCAACTACTAAAATTTTTAAAGACATTCGTGTAACAAGTCCAATTACAATAGACCCGGTTGATTGGGCTACGAATCCAACTTTTCCAGCCTTTGTCAATTTTGAACCAACAGCAAATGCCAAAGTGTATGATTTAATAATTCGTTTCCATTATCGCGAAATTGATTCGACGGGTTTCTCTGTTGATAAAAGTTTAGATTGGAATTTTAGTGATCGTAGTATTCCAGAGAACACAATAAAATTTCAAGTCAACAAAAACGAATTTTACGAAGCGATAGGAAGAAATATTTCATACCGTTCAGGTTATAGTTATCGTATCGATAGTTTGGCTTATGGTCATCCTGCTTTAGAATTTATTCTCATTGAAGGAACAGAAGATTTGGTAACATACTACAAACTACAAAATCCGAATGCAGGATTGACAACAGATCGACCAACATTTACCACAGTAGAAAATGGCCTCGGTCTATTTACCAGTCGACTTCAGCATCGCTTGTATCGTGGCTTAGGAATTAATACTCAAAACGCAATTGACACGAGCATTTACACACGGAATTTAGACTTCCGATTTTAAGATTTTTGCAAATAAAATTAATTAAATCTACTGTACATTTTGATTTCTTCGAAGTTATTCTGTGAGGAATTATGACCTTTTGGCACTTGTTTTAAGAGTGAAAAACAATATTTTTATGATAACTGACATTATTTCTGTACTCATTTGCATGGCAAGGTGATTGACAAAAGGACTTTGAAAATTTTAAACAAATAAACATCTATATAAAATGAGAAAAGTAATTGGTATTGATTTAGGTACGACAAATAGCTGTGTTTCAGTAATGGAAGGAAACGAAGCAATCGTAATTCCTAATAGCGAAGGTCGTCGGACGACACCTTCAATTGTAGCGTTCTTAGATAATGGAGAGCGCAAAGTTGGTGACCCTGCCAAACGTCAGGCCATCACGAATCCGAAGAACACCATTTCTTCGATTAAGAGATTTATGGGTGAATCTTTTGATGAAGCATCAAAAGAAAAAGACAGGGTTCCTTATGAAGTTGTGAAAGGTGATAACAACACACCAAGAGTAAAAATTGGAGATCGTTTATACACACCGCAAGAAATCTCAGCATTGGTTCTTCAGAAGATGAAAAAGACGGCTGAAGATTATTTAGGCTATGAAGTTTCTGAAGCGGTTATTACAGTTCCTGCCTATTTTAATGATTCACAACGTCAGGCTACAAAAGAAGCTGGCGAGATTGCAGGATTGAAAGTTTTACGTATCATCAATGAACCAACAGCTGCATCATTAGCTTATGGATTAGATAAAGATAAAAAAGATGAGAAGATCGCTGTATTCGATTTAGGTGGTGGAACTTTTGATATCTCTGTACTAGAATTAGGTGATGGAGTTTTCGAAGTGAAGTCAACGAACGGAGATACTCACCTAGGCGGAGATGATTTCGATCAAAAAATTATTGACTGGTTAGCTGACGAATTTAAAAAGGATGAAGGAATTGATCTTCGTCGCGATCCAATGGCGTTGCAACGTTTGAAAGAAGCTGCTGAAAAAGCAAAGATCGAATTGTCCAGTTCAGCACAAACAGAAATTAATTTGCCGTACATCATGCCAGTTGATGGAATCCCAAAACACTTGGTGAAAACATTAACTCGTGCAAAGTTCGAACAATTAGCCGATGATTTAATTCAACGTACGCTTGCTCCATGTAAGAAAGCTATGGAAGATGCGGGAATGAAACCTTCTGACATTGATGAAGTAATTTTAGTTGGTGGTTCTACTCGTATTCCGGCGATTCAATCATTAGTAGAAAAATTCTTTGGGAAGACACCACACAAAGGAGTGAATCCTGATGAAGTAGTTGCAATTGGTGCCGCTATTCAAGGAGCAGTTTTGACAGGAGAAGTTAAAGATGTATTGTTATTAGATGTTACTCCTTTGTCTTTAGGAATTGAAACGATGGGTGGAGTAATGACAAGATTAATCGAGTCGAATACAACTATACCTACAAAAAAGAGTGAGACTTTCAGTACAGCATCAGACAATCAACCTTCAGTTGAAATCCATGTATTGCAAGGCGAGCGACCAATGGCAAAAGACAATAGAACAATTGGTCGTTTCCATTTAGATGGTATTCCGCCATCACCAAGAGGTATTCCACAGATTGAAGTTATCTTTGATATCGATGCGAATGGTTTATTACATGTTACTGCGAAAGACAAAGCAACAGGTAAATCTCAGAACATCCGCATTGAAGCTTCTTCTGGGTTGAGCGATGAAGAAATTAAAAAGATGAAAGCAGAAGCAGAAGCTAATGCAGAATCGGATCGTAAGACAAAAGAAGATGCTGAAAAAATCAATCAGGCTGATACTATGATTTTCCAAACTGAAAAGCAGTTGAAAGACTATAGTGATAAACTTCCTGCTGATAAAAAAGGAGTGATTGAAAGTGCATTAGCAGAATTAAAAGATGCTCATCAAAATCGTGATGTAGCAAAAATTGAAACAGCACTTGCAACTTTGAATACAGCATGGCAGGCGGCGTCGGAAGACATGTACAAAGCAACACAAGAAGGTGGAGCAGAAGGACAGCCGAATGCACAAGCAGGAAATCAAGAAAGTGGAAAGTCGGACAGTGAAGTGACCGATGTAGATTTCGAAGAAGTAAAAGAAGAAAAGAAATAATTTTTTTTACAGAATAATAAAAAAGTCGCCATCAGATTAATTGTCTGATGGCGAATTTTTTTTGGAAAATTTTTTTCTTACCTAGCTGCACCGGGTTTTTAATCCGGCGTAGTAACTGCATAGCTGCGCTGGATTTATAATCGGGCGTATTAGCTGCCTAGCTGCGCTGGTTTTTTAATCCGGCGTAACAGAGCTACGGATTTTCAATCCGCTAAAATGCGCCCACTCAAATTATTTTTCGTTTCATATTTTTTATTAACTGAAAAAAATAGTCCTCTAATCAATCAATCTTTTCAAATCTAATTTCCCATTCGCTCCAAATAACAAATCAATATTCGTCGATGCAGGTGAGTTCAACCAAATAACAAATCAATATTCGTCAAAAGATGAGAGTTCAACCAAACTACAAATCAATATCTATCGAAGCAGGAGAATTAATTCCTCAATGCATTGTTGAATTCTATTTTGTTCCTAGTTGTTTTGCATAAAAATTTTAACAACACAATTCGCAAACTGAAAGCATCTCAACAAAATTATAACTCCACAAAAAAACCACAAGAACATTAAATTAGTTCTTGTGGTTTTTGAAATTTTATTATGAGTTAGAAATAAAATCTAATTGTTTTAAATCAACTCAACTTTTACATTTTTACAAATCGACTCACACCACTAATGTTGTTGCCTTTTCGAATGACAATATAAACG
>JANLRG010000276.1:0-1098 GCA_031361545.1 Bacteroidota bacterium | reverse complement strand
AATAAACCGAATCCCTTCGCTTTTACCCATATCGCTATTCAGAACGATGGTTTGTAGCCCTTCGCTGTCCCAAAAACTTACAGCAGCTGTGTTTGGCGGTGCAGTTCCGAGGTTATCAGCATGAAAAACCAACTTATTAATGCCCTGACTCAATGGGATTTCCACTTTTATTTTCGTTTTCGTCACCTTGACCCCTCTCAGTATCCAGCGGTCATTGAGCATTATGGACACTACATCGCCGTCCTCTTGGTCGTTGTCCCAGATTTCGAGTTGGACGGTTCGTCTTTTCATATTGTATTCTTTCACCACTTTCACCTCTCGTTTTTCAGGCGCTGTCACTTGTGGCTTATTGGATTCATTTACTTGGTTTTGAGGTTTTGACTGAGGGGTGTCAGCCGATTTTGAAGCAACTAAGGGTGGTTGTGTAGAGGGTTTTCTCTTAACTGGCGGTTTAACGGAATTTTTATTCACAGGTTTTTTAATCTCCGTTTTAGGTATTACAGCAGCAATTTGAGGTTCGGGCAATGGCTCTTTTCGGCTGATATTGAGATTCCATACATCAAATTCACAGGCTTCTTCGCCTGTATATTCTATTACATCTATTTTATTCAAATATTGAGGAATACGGGTGAAAAATATGCGAAAACGAACAAATTGACCGCTTTTTATGCGCATCGAAGTGCTTTCATCGGCACATGAAAACCCTGTTGCATAAATATCCCGTGTCGGAATATTTTCAGCTTTAACGAATCGAGCAATTTTTTTACCATTCGAGCGGAGGTGAAATGAATTGCAAGCCTCAATGTGTTGGTCGCTAAAACCAAAGTTTTTAAAACTCATGTGCACTACCGTATATTGGTCATTCAGTTCAACTTTATCAATTTTTATCCCTTCAAAAGAGCTTTGCGCTTGCGAAAGATCCACTATCCAATTTTTATAATCATTGCTCGGTGCATTTTGAGTAAACGCAGTGCAACAGAGGAGTAAAAAAAGCATAAAAACTACGTACTGTCTCATATCCAAAAGTGTTTGATTTTTTATGATGGTTAGTGACGGAGTGACTTTGAGCCACTCCGTCACTTGGGTTTTAATAACTTT
>JANLRG010000241.1:0-1421 GCA_031361545.1 Bacteroidota bacterium | reverse complement strand
CAAATCGGGCGTGTTTTGAGATGCGGACGTATCGCTTATGCCAACGGGTTTTGATGTTCCATACTTTCCCAAATGAAGCAAATGGTAAAAACAGATTGAACAATGAGGTAGCGACTTTGGTACGCTCCATTGATTTTGAGTACTTCGATGGCAATAATGAGCAACCAACGGAATTGACGTATTTAACAGGCATTACGCAAAAAGGCTATGTGTGGCGAAATGGTGGCTATGCGGTCAAAGTAATGCCTAAAATGACTTTTGATTATCAGTGGTTGAAATGGAATACGGATGTCAAAACGGTATCAAAAGAAAATTTAGTTCATGCCCCCGTCGGCTTATCGGGCAATTATCAATGGACGGATTTATACAACGAAGGCATCAATGGTATTTTGACAGAACAAGCGAATGGTTGGTTTTATAAATCAAATTTGGGTCAAAATACTGAGGGGGGTGTCCAATTCTCTCACGCTCAACCTGTTATGCCTAAGCCATCTTTTACAGGTTTAACCAATGGCGTTTTGCAATTGCAAGATTTAGAAGCGAACGGGGAAAAGCAATTAGTCGTCACTTCGCAAGGCGTACAAGGCTATTTTGACTTAAATTTTGATAAAAATACTGTTGAGGAACGATATCCCGATGTAAGCGGGAAGGGAGAATGGCAACCGTTCAAATCCTTTTTGAAAACCCTCAATTTGGATTTAAAAGACCCAAATGTGCGTATGTTGGACGTAAATGGCGATGGCAAACCCGAAATCGTTTTATCCGATTTAGGCGCGTTTTGGTTTTGGGAAAATCAAGGTAAAATCGGCTACGATGCCCCCGAATTAGCCACAAAACCTTATGATGAAGAACTCGGTGCGTCCATTGTTTTTTCAGACCAAGAACAGCGCATCTTCCTCGCCGATATGTCAGGCGATGGCATGACGGATATTGTTAGAATTAGAAATGGTGAGATTTGTTATTGGGCAAATATGGGCTATGGACGTTTCAGCGCAAAGGTAACAATGAGCAATGCCCCTGTTTTTGACAGTCCTGAAATGTTTAATCCAAGCTATATTCAACTCGCTGATATTAGCGGAACGGGTGCAACGGATATTATTTATTTGGGTAAAAATAAGTTCAAAGCGTATTTGAATTTTAGTGGCAATGCGTGGAGTAAAGCGACTGAAATTGACCCGTTTTTTTCAGTAGAACAGCCAAATAAAGTAACTGTTACGGACTTATTGGGCAATGGCACGGCGTGTATCGTTTGGTCATCTGAAATGCCTGCCTACCAAAATGCTCCAATGCGGTATATGGATTTGATGGGCGGTAAAAAGCCACATATTATGCGGACGCATGAAAATGGTTTTGGTAAAAAAACGGAGGTTGAATACAAGAGTTCGACTTATTTTTATTTGAAAGACAAACGCGAAGGGACT
>JANLRG010000487.1:0-1810 GCA_031361545.1 Bacteroidota bacterium | reverse complement strand
ACAATACCGATGAAGAAGCATCTGCAAAAGTTTATTATCTCAAAGCGTTAAAAGTGCTGCCTTCTCAAGTATCTACTCGCTTTGAAAACAGTTTTCTTTTAAATAAATCATTTGTATTATCAGGTTTAGGGGTCGTTTATCGCGAGTTGCGTGTTTTTGATAGTGCCACACTGTTGTGTCAACAAGCGATTGATGTTCGGCGCATTTTGTTTGAAAAAGATAGTATGGCTTACGCGCTTTATCTCAGCTTAGCTATTAATAATTTAGCCACCGTTTATGAAGACAAAGGCGATAATCAAAAAGCCATTGAAACACTGAATGAAGCCCTACTTTATATCCGCTTGGTTGCCCCCATGAAACCCAAAGAAAGCGACAAAGAATTAGCGCGAGTATTGACAAATTTGTTTAATAACTATTTTGCCTTAAAACAATATGATAAAGCTGAAAAGTGTTTGAATCAAATTGAAGAAATTACTATTAAGCAAAATGATGATAAAAATCTGATAAATCAACTTAATTATGCTATATCTGAAAGCAGAGGAAAATTAATTAGTGATTTTATTAGAAATAAAGATTTTGATAAAGCTTATCAAATAGCAAAAAGAACGAATGAGTTATTCCCAAATGAAGATAATATAGAGGCTTTGTTGGCAACTACCCTTATTTTTCAAAATAAATATGATGAAGCTTTAGTCATTTTCAATAAAGTAGTTGACAAAACAGTTATTTCAGACACATTTGCTTATTTTGAAGAAAAGCAACTTAGCCATAAAGATTTCAGTAAAATTAGAACCTATTTTAAAATCAATTAAAATTTGACAAATCGAATAGGCTCATATAATACTTGATTGATGGAAGGCTGAATAAAATAAAGTCCCGTTGGCAAACTTTTCACATCAAAATACATCTGATTATGTCCAATAACAGCTGTTCTGCGTTCCTTCATTATTTGTTTACCCACACCATCCATGATGGAAAATGTCATTTCTCTTGCTTTCTGATTTTCAAACGAAAGGTAAAGCACCCCCTCAGTAGGATTGGGCTGTACCGTCATCTTACCCAATGTTGGGTCAATTTCAAAAGTTTTACTCACTTTATTAACCGTTACAGTGAAAAAACATGAATCCTTATTGCCTACTAAATCTTTTACCACATAAAATATACGATAAATGCCGATAGGGATACAATCTCCTGATCTGTAGGGATGGGCTGCTTCTAAAGTTGGTATACCACAATTGTCTGTTACCGTTGGGGCATTCCAATTGATAACGAGGCAATTGAGTTTTGTTTCTTGGACAATGTTATTGGGGCAGGTAAGTTTGGGTTTTTCCATATCGTTTAAGCAAGGGTTCTCAGTAACTCTCACTTTGAAAGAACATTGAGCCGTGCGGCGGCTTGTATCTGTTGCCATATATGTGACCAGTGTAGTTCCTAAGCTAAATAGTGATCCGCTTCCGGGAGTTGATGATACAGATATTAAGGCAGTCGGTGTGCAATTGTCTGATACAATCGGTGCTGTCCAAGTCACTTTTGCACCGCCCGATTCATTTTGTTGGACGGTAGTATCAGTGGGACAATTTGTGAATATAGGCGGAGTTACATCATTATCACATGGGGAAACGACCGACAATTTATAAGGTTCTTGTCCAATAGTGCTACTGCTATTGCCGCTATAAACAAAATTGTTATTGAAAAACACATAGCCCGCAGTCATATCAATACCGTTGACTTTGCCGATTTCTGAAAGGCTATTCGAGTTAATGCGATAAAGTGTATTGATTAAGCCTTGTTTAGTGATGATATAAGCTTT
>JANLRG010000209.1:0-12374 GCA_031361545.1 Bacteroidota bacterium | reverse complement strand
GAAATATAAATGTCATAACTTTCGATCCATTTGGATATGATTTGCTTGATACACTTGCAAAGCCTGATGATTTCTGGCTTAAATCTGGCAATACGCTCCATCTGAAAACGCTGCCATTCGCAATCCGTAATCAACTTTTGTTTCACAAAGGAGAATCATTGAATGAATTAAAAATTAGAGAATCAGAACGGATCTTACGAAAGGCGCCTTATGTTTATGATATTATAATTTATCCCATCAAAGCAGGAAAAGATTCTGTAGATATTTTTATCCGTGAAATTGATCTTTGGACAACACTTATTAATTTAACTAGTGTAAACACCAATACAAAATTGCAACTGATAGAAGATGACTTTATCGGTTCCGGCCATCAATTAGCCTTAAGTGTTCAGCATGTCCCGAATAACAATAATATTTTCGAAGGTATTTATACCATACCAAATTTCAAAAACACTTTTATCTCTACAACATTATTTTATAGAGCCGATTTCGATTCAATTTTTTATAAAGGAATAAATATCAACCGACCATTTTATTCTCCTTTAGCAAAATGGGCAGGGGGAATTACTTTCGCAAATGCTTCTACTTCGGATACTTTATTTTATACAGATGTTGTTAAAACAATTCCGAATGTAAAATATAATCAATACGATATATGGGCTGGAAAGAGTTGGCCAATTTTTAATAATTATAGCGAGAATGGCGCAGTAACAGATTTTATTTTAACAACACGTTATCTCAATACAGATTATATAACTAATCCCACTTATGCCAATGACACACTCGGATTAATTACAGATCAAATTTTTTATATTGCAAGTGCCGGCATTTCACAGAGAATTTATGTTAAAGATAAATACATTTTCAAATTTGGAGTTCCTGAAGATGTACCTACCGGCCAAGTGCTAGCTATGACAATCGGTTCGCAGCATATAGGGTTCAAAAACTATGCTTACTTTGGTGCTAGATTAGGATGGGGAAACTATATCGGGAATGCTGGTTACTTTTCTGCTAATATTGAATATGGTGGTTACAAAAATTCTTCGCGTTTTGAGCGTGGCGTCTTCACAACGAACTTAACTTATTTTACAGACTTGCTTGAGATTGGTAAATGGAAAATGCGCCAATTCGTAAAACCGAAACTCACTTTGGGCATACAGCCTCTTCCGACCGAAGTGTTAACGATTAATAATGAAAAAGGAATACAAGGATTTAATAGCTCCATTCTTTATGGTACAAAGCGTTTAGTGTTTTCAACGCAAACCCAATTATATTGTCCTTATTCATTAATTGGTTTTCACTTTGCTCCAATCTTATATTTCTCTGGTGCCTTTCTTTCAGCAGAACACGAAAATTTATTTAAAAATAAATTTTATTCTTCCATAGGCTTTGGAATCATCTTCAGAAATGAATTGTTAGTCTTAAATACATTTCAAATTACTATTGCCTTTTACCCTCTTATTCCCGGATTAGGAAATAATCTTTATCAATTAAACTCCATAAAGTCCTACGATTTTCAGTTTAGCGATTTCGATCTTGAAAAACCCTCCCCTGTATCGTTCAAGTAAAATAAAAAATTGAGTAACAAAAAATAATTAATCTAGAATTAAAATGATGATAGTGGATATTTTAAAAAAAGCAAAGTATTTATTTGTAGAAACTTTAAATGAATTTATTGATGACAATGCAATTAAATTGAGCGCAGCGTTATCATACTATACTGTCTTCTCACTTCCTCCTCTACTCATTATTATAATCAGTCTTTGTGGTTTCTTTTTTGGTGCTGATGCTGTTCGAGGAGAATTGTTTGGTCAAATAAATGGGTTGGTTGGGAATGATGCTGCAGCGCAAATACAAGAAACATTAAAAAATGTAACACTTTCAAACAGCAGTGTATTTGCAACAACAATTGGATTAATAATTTTAATAATCGGTGCCTCGGGAGTTTTTGCTGAAATACAAGATTCGATAAATTACATCTGGGGTGTTAAAGCAAAACCAAAACGTGGCTTTGTGAAATTTATAAAAAATCGTCTAATGTCTTTTTCAATGATAGCTTCTGTTGGCTTTTTGCTTTTAGTTGGTTTATTAGTTGATTCATTGATGGAAATTTTGAATAACCGCCTTTCATCGTATTTCCCAAAAGAATCTATTTATTTATTTTATGTATTTAATCTAATTCTAGTATTCGTCATTATCACAATATTATTTACAGTGATCTTTAAAACACTACCTGATGGAAAAATTGTTTTGCGTGATTGCATCATTGGCGCTTCACTCACTGCTTTTCTTTTTATGATTGGCAAATTTGCTATTGGTGCTTATCTCGGTAGTTCTAAAATTGCATCAATTTATGGAGCTGCGGGCTCAATTATTTTAATTCTTGTCTGGGTTTATTACTCCGCTATCATCCTCTATTTCGGTGCAGAATTTACTAAAGTATTTGCTTTGACACATGGTCAAAAAATAATTCCAAATCAATATTCTGTTGTAATTATAAAGCAAAAGATAGAAATCGAAAAGGATCCGACTACCAAAATTGAATAATAGATTAATGCTTCGAAGTCTCCAAAATAAATCATTCAAAAAAACACCTCTTCAGGTAAGTGAGTAAATCTTGTAACTAAATTGCAAAATTGTGTACTAAATATTTGATTCAACATCGTCATCTTTGAAGTGTAATAATTTCGTTACAAATAAAACTACCAACAAATGGATAATTCACAAATCACAGGAAACTGGAATGAGCTTAAAGGCAAACTAAAACAAAAATTTGCTACTTTAACTGATAATGACTTGATGTATGAAGAAGGTAAAAGAGATGAGATGATGGGTAAAATTCAAATTAAACTTGGAAAGACAAAAGAAGAATTAGAAAAACTTATTTCAGATTTATAATTAAATAAAAAAATCATTACCATTCTTAACTATTAGCATGCTTTTTTAATTCATTAGACCTCTACCTTTTTATAATATTTAAATTATTTCAAATATATTTCAAAGGAAAAATAAGAGTGGCGCGTCATTAATACTCGCCACCTATTTTTCTTCCAGATAGATTCATTCTTTTCGGAAACTTTGGCAAACTTGTTGGCCTTTCCGTTGTCCCTGTAGTGTCAGTGAGCGTAATTAAGAATGTGATTAAGGACTTCCTCTCCTCCCGCGTTAAATTTAATTTGTTGCTCGCTAAAGTTTGATTCCGAACCGACAGCCCGAGTCCTTCACCGCCGCCTTCATTATAAAAATCAATTACTTTTTCTAATGTTTCAAAACCTCCATTGTGCATGTAAGGTTGTGTCACTGCTACATTTCGTAAGGTGGGAGTTTTAAATGAACCCATAAACAATTCAGTATGATATTTTTCTCCCCTCCCAAAATCAGTATCCAAAATTGAATTCTTCAAATCTCCTGACTTCGTTGTACCAATGTTTTCAAATTCACTCTTTGTATAATTAGGCGGAAAAAGACCACTGAACATTGGTAAATAATGACATGAACCACAATTCGCTTTCATCATAAAAATATTAAATCCAATTTTTTCTTCATCAGTAAAATCATTTTCTTCTCCTCTCACATTTTTGTCAAACTTACTATTTAAAGATGTCAGTTGCCGTTCATATTCTGCAATAGCATTTGAAATAGAAAGTTTCGTAATCACAGAATCACCTGTTTCTCGAAATGCTTTTCTAAACAACATTTTATATTCTTCTGATTGGTTTAATTTTTTTGTGATTTCATCGTAACTACTCATCATCTCATTCTGATTATTTAAAACATGTCCAATCTGATTTTCTAAATCTGTCGAACGACTATCCCAAAAATAATTACGTTGCAATGCCACATTTAAAAGTGAAGGAGCGTTTCTGGATAATGAACGATCAGAATGAAATCCAACACTGGTTTGAAGATGATCGGTAAAAGCCAATTCTGGCCTATGACAAGATGCACATGCTCTTTTATTATTGGAAGAAAGCACGGGATCGAAAAATAAAATTCTCCCCAATTCTGCTACCTCAAAAGTGTAATTTTTATTTTCTCCTCTCGGATTGTAAAAATAAGAATTGAAGCCTTCACGATCAAAAATAGAATGTTGGTTTTTACGAAGAGCTGTTGTCTGCTTAAAATTATTTTCAGGCAATTCAGAAAGATAATTTCCTATTGATGTACTCAACGGAACATAACAAGCATTCAGACAAATTAAATAGTCCATGTTGTCAAGCGATCCAATACTGTTTAAATAATTCAATGATATATTAAGTTGGTCCAACACTTTTTTAACTGGCGCTGAACTGTCATCAGTGTAAATAAAAATCAAAACCGCTTTAATAGTATGGAGGGACGCAATAATTTCATTTAACGCATTTTTAGAATCAGGCGTGTCGAACTGCGCAATGCCCAACGAAAAATGTCTATTGACTTCCGACTGTATCGCCTCTAAGAGTTGTCGTTCATCCATATTTTTCGACAGTAGTCCCAAACTAGTGGCTGAATAGATTTCTATTAGTTTATTAATTTGATTTTCTAAATCAAGTCGATGAATTTCAAAATCATTCGACCATAGAAAAGATTCTATTACCTGTAATCCAGTGGGAGATACAATCATTTGCTTTGGCTCTTCTTCGTATTCTACTTCGGAAACTACAGGGCCATTAAAATTTTGATCGGTTGAAGGATAAAAATAAACAGTAAACACTTCATTCTTTTTATACAGCATTCTACAATCAATAAAAATTTGTTTAGCTCTGGCAATTGAAACAGAATCAACATCCTTTACAGAGATGATGCTTTTTAGTATTTTCAGTTTCGTAATAAATTCAGTGTAATTATTTTCAAAGACGCCATGTACAATTTCTGTAATTGTGGCGTTACGATCTTCAGGGTTTAGAGGGTAAAAAAAAGAAAATGAACACAAAATACCTCCAAAGAAAAATAAAATTACTATTTGTTTCATTCTTGATGAATGTTGATCCTAACAAAGATAAAGATATAACAAAACAAAGAGAGCTAAAATCGAATACAATTGTACATTCAATTTTAGCTCTCAAAAACCACTTTTTTATGCTACAACTTCTACTCCTCTGTGCAATACAATTTCAACTGAATGTTCCAAGCCATCATCTTTCAACACAATAAAATCATGTTCAAGTAACTCACCATTTTGTTTAACTTCCATTTCTCCACTCGACAATTCTTGTAAAAATGAAATATGATAATAAGAAGTTTTATAGCGATAGTGTATTTTAAACGACCCCCATTCTTTTGGCACACAAGGAACGAAAGATAGCTTCTCGCCCTCTTTTCGCAATCCAAAAAAATGATCTGTAATTAATTGATTCATCCATCCGGCAGAACCTGTGTACCATGTCCATCCGCCGCGGCCTTGATGCGGTTCCACTGCATATACATCACCTGCTAAAACATAAGGCTCTACTTTATAAGTTTTCACTTCTTCCGGTGTTCTTCCGTGGTTAATCGGATTGATCATTTTAAACAATTCCCATGCTCTTTCTGAATCACCCAATTTTGTAAATGCAATAATCATCCAAATTGCTGCATGAGAATATTGCCCGCCATTTTCTCTCACCCCTGCAACATAACCTTTTATATATCCTGGATTAGTAATCGATTTATCAAAGGCCGGATCAAGCAAGCAAATAATGTTTTCTTTTTTATTTACCAACCGATTGTAAGCAGAGTTCATTGCTGTTTGAGCTCTTCCTTTTTCTGCTACTCCTGAAATAACAGACCAACTTTGAGACAATGAATCAATCTGACATTCGTCATTAGATGATGACCCTAAAGGAGTACCGTCATCAAAGTAAGCTCGTCTATACCATTGTCCATCCCATCCATGCTTTTCGATATTTGCTTTTAATTCACTCGCCTCTTTTTTACATGTATCAACAAATTCATTGTCCGACTTTATCTCTGCGATTTCTATAAAATTCATACAGATATCATAGATAAAAAATCCGAGCCATACACTTTCACCTTTTCCATGACGGCCCACTTGATCCATACCGTCGTTCCAATCTCCTGTTCCAATTAATGGCAAGCCATGCACTCCATATCTAAAACCATGTGTTAGAGCTTTTACACAGTGATCATACAGAGATGCTTTTTGAAATGATTGTAGTGGCAAATCATAATAAGACTCCTCTTCAAAATTCAAATGTCTTCCCTCAAGGTATTGAATCATCTCATCCAAAATCTGGGTGTCACCAGTTTGTTTTATGTAACGTATTGTAACAAACGGAAGCCATAAGAAATCATCTGAGCATTTTGTTCTTACTCCTCGTCCAGTAGGTGGATGCCACCAATGTTGAACGTCGCCTTCTTTAAATTGACGAGATGCAGCCAATAAAATTTGATTTCTTGCTAAGTCTGGTTGGGCGTGTAAAAGTGAAAGCACATCTTGTAGCTGATCTCTAAAACCAAAAGCTCCGCCCGATTGATAATAGCCACTTCGCCCCCATAATCTAGAAGAAAGTGTTTGATAGGTGATCCAATGATTGGCAAAAATATTTGTTGCATCATCTGGAGTTTCTACTTGAATAGCGCCCAATGTACTTTTCCAGAAATCCTTTACTTTCTGTAATGAACTTGCAGCTTTCTCTCTGCCCTTAAATTGTTTGATTAAATGAATCGTATCATGGATATCATAGCCAGTTCCAAGTCTGAATACAATTTCTTTTTCTTCTCCTTCATCTAGCTCAAACGGAATTTGAATCGCTGTACATGGATCGATTCCCGCTCCTACTTTACCCGATAGTTTGGCTCTGCTCATTGCATACGGATTTTGGAGCGATTGATTACGGCCTATAAATTCTGCTCTGTCGTTAGTAAATGATTTCTTTCTTTCATCTACATCAAAGAAAGTAGCCCTTCCAGGAAATTCTGTGTTGTAAGGATTCTTTGCTATGATTGTTCCTGTAGCGGATTCTATTTCTGTGAATACATGTGTAGCATTCTTTGGTCTCATATCTCCTAATACCCATTCTGTGTAACCAGTCACTGAAAGTTTTCTTGATCTTCCAGATGTGTTTTTGATTTTGATTACATTGAATTTTACAGAACATTCAATATCAACATATACACACATCTCTGTATGAATACCATCTTCTACATACTCAAAAATACTATAACCCATTCCATGACGAATTTTGTAAGAAGAATTTCCCGGACGAGGCAACAATGTTGTTGACCAAAATTTTCCGGATTCTTCATCACGAACATAAAACACTTCTCCACCAATATCACTTATAGGATCATTGTTCCACGGGGTTAATCGATACTCATGCGCATTTTCAACCCAAGTGTAAGCTTGTCCTGCTTCAGAGATAACAGTTCCAAAATTTGGATTAGCAATTACATTTGCCCAAGGTGCTGGAGTATGAAGATTTTTATTGACTGAAATAATATATTCACTTCCATCATTCGAAAATCCTCCTAAGCCATTAAAAAATTTCAATTCTTTTGGAACCGAAATTACTGGCACATTATTCTCTGGTGTAACGACAGGTACTAAAGTTGGTATATTAAATTTTGAAGTTGACATTCGATTCAATTGATCTTCTAGAGACCCATCTAAATCACTAAGAATTACTCTGGCAACAGTCTGAAATAAAATTCTGTCTTCAACAGAAATTTGATCGGAAGCTCTCACAAAAATTCCTCCTGGTCTGTCTGCAACTTCTGCAGGAATCAATGACTGAATTTGATTCTGCAAAATTTGACGGTAACCACCATGATCTTCATTCCAAATAACTAAGTCAACTTTCATTCCTTTTAGCTGCCAATAATTATGAGCTTGAATCAACTGTTTTGCAAGCTGAACATTTTCCTGATCTTCAATTTTCAACAACACGATTGGCAAATCACCCGAGATAGAATATCCCCACAATCCAGATTGTCCTCGTTGGTTTTTTATTAGAATAGCTGGATCGGCTCTCATTGATGTATTCGGAAATATAATGGAACTTGCAAGTTTGCTATACAGTTGCGTGTCTGCTTCGGATGCATTGATATGACGAAGTACGACTTGATTGTGCGTCCATGCTAATTCGAAAACTCTATCTTTATGATGGAGGTCTTGATATTTTTCAATCAACATTTCACAGGTCTCTCTATTCTCCGCAATTCCAGTCAAGAAGTCTATTGACAATGTCTGTCGTGGCTTCAATGTTACTCTATATCGAATAGAAACTATTGGATCTAGTACAGAGCCTTCGCTACCTGAGAGCGGACCCTGCTTCAACATTGCTGCAGGATTTGAAATTGTACTTCCTCTTCCTATGAAATTATTTCTACTTGTTTCAAAAGAAATATTTTCAATTTTTGCACCCTCACTGCAAACCATTTGAAACATCCATGGTGGATGCTCATTGACAGAACGAGGTCGTCTAGTACAAAGTATTGCATTGTTCTCTTTTAGAATTTCGGTTTGTACAAACAAATTACTATAGGCTGGAGCCATAGCATCTGAGGCTGCAGATGCAAGAACAACTTCAGCATAACTTGTTACCTCAAGAGTACGAGTCTGATCGGAATGATTAGAAAGATTTAGTCTCCTCATTTCAATATCATCTTCTGGCGAAACAACAATTTCTGTATGAGCTTCTATTCTATTCAGCGTTCCTCGGAAGTCGGCACGGCTTTGTGAAAATGCTACCTCATAATTTTTTACCTTTTTAAGTGAAGGTTGAAATGTCGAAGACCAATATTCATTATTGTCGATGTCATTGATGTAGAAAAAACTTCCCCAATTATCACAAGTACCATCTTCTCTCCATCGTGTGATAGCAAGATCTCTCCATCGACTGTAACCACCACCAGAATTTGACAACATCACATGATAGCGGCCATTCGATAACAACTGAACTTCTGGTATCAAAGTATTAGGCGTATTCAAAACACGAACTTCTGTTCCACTTTTTGAAAATTCTTTTTCTGTTGACTGAGAAGTGTGTGCATAATATGATGTTGCTTGCGGAATTCTCTCTTGCAATAAAAGTAAACTCGCTTTAAATCTTGGCTCAGCCTCAAAGCGTCTCTGCATAGGTTGATTGAGCAACAAATAAGATAACGATAGTAAACTCATTCCCTTATGATGGGCCATGTAAGAATAGATGATTGCGTTGTTCTGTCCTCTTGGCAAACGAGAAGTTGTATAATCTATCGCTTCGTAAAATCCATATTCACCTTCGTAACCCAAACTGGTCATCAACTCCAAATTTTTGCAAGCCTTCTCCGGTTCAACCATCAATGCTAATGCCGATGCATAAGGTGCAATAACTAATTCTTCTCCTAAACCTCTCTTCAATCCTAATCCTGGCGTTCCAAAAGCATGGTATTGATAATTTGAATTTATATCTGTCAAATTATATCCAGACTCGGAATTTCCCCATGGAACACCACGTTGTTGACCATATTCGATTTGTCTTGCTATACATGTTTTATATGTCCGTTCTAGCAAAGTGTTTTCATAATTCGGCATAACAAGCAACGGCATCAAGTATTCAAACATAGAACCACTCCATGATAATAAGACTGGTTTTCGTCCCGGATTAGAAACAAGTCGGCCCAATGCAAACCAACTTTCCTCCGGTATTTTTCCTTGTGCAATAGCAACAAAAGTTGCAAGCCGACTTTCTGATGCCAACAAATCATAGTAACTGGGATCATATTGATATTCGTCGGGCTTATACCCAATTGTAAAAAGATGTTTTGATTTATCATAGAGAAAATCCCAATCTACATCTGACAATTCATCACACTTAGAGATTTGGTCATCGACAATAGAAATTCGTTCATCAGCAATCGTTCCTGCTTCAAGAAAGGTGCTTAATAATTCATCGAGCCAGACATTCTCTTCATCAGACATTTGTTCTGAGCGAAGGGCTTTAATTTTTCTAGGAAGATCTATAGAAATTTTAGATATTTCCGTGAGTGACGGGTTTTTTACTTTTACTAAATCTATAAATTTTTCAGGACACGTTTGAATTAACAACCAAGGCTTCATCACTTCTAAATTTTCAATTGAGCCTTTTATTTGCTCTTTCAAAATATTTTTCCACCAACGTGCTAACTCAGTTCTCTCAGCATTTAATTCTTGACAAACTTTTTCAAATTCATTTTTGATTTCCGCTAATCTCGCTTTAAAATTCGCAATCGAAATTTCTTGGGTTAGACAAAGTAGTTCAAGCTTTTCGATAATCGGATTAAAATTTTTCTTTTCTGAATTCTCAATCTTTTCTATAAATACAAAAAGGGTATCAAGAAGTCCTTTAAATATTTTAATGTTTAAAATTGGCTCATTTATTATTTCAAGAAGACCTTGCTTATAAGTAAGAAGATGCCCAACTAAATTTCCATTGTCAACTGTAGATATATACTTTGGGATAAGTGGGTCAAGGGAAATAGTATCATACCAATTATATAAATGCCCATTATGTTTTGGCAAAACATCTAAAGTGTCAAAAGTCTGATGAGTACGACTTAACATTCTTGATACAGAAAGATATCCAAAATCTACTGCTGTTAAGTTTGAGAGTAGATACAAGCCAATATTTGTTGGAGAAGTTCGATGCGCAATAATTGGTGAAGGACGCTCCTGAAAATTATCTGGTGGCAACCAATTATCTTCTGCTGTAACATATTTTTCAAAAAAGCCCCATGTCTTTCTTGCTAAAATATGCAGATACAATTGCTGACCTTCACTTAATGAATTTGTTTTATTCTCTATGGGCAAACTCATCCAATAGGTTACCATTGGCGAAGTGACCCAAAGCAATAAAACTGGCAGAGCAAAAACTAAATGTGTTGGCACTTCCGTAACAATAAAATAAAAAGTAATGATTGCAAGAATAGGTTCAAACCACATCGTTAGAAAAGAAGAGAGCAGACCAGATAAATTGATTCGCTCTTCATTGGCTGAGGGATTCCATTCAAGTAATTTCTTCCGTGTTACTACCATTCTCCAAATGGTTTTGGAAATTGCCGCGCTTGTATAGTAAGCCTCAAAAGGCAAACAGATGAGTGTGAAAATTATTTGTGCAAAAACTCCACTCACACTTAAACTGAACAAACGAATGTGTTGCATAAAATCTACATCCTTATGCCTCTTAAACAATTGCCACAATGATGAGATAATAATCGGGAATACAATTATCACTGAAACAACTATTGTCCAAAAAAATGGATTCGGCAAGATGAGCCAAGCCATCAACATAAAAATTGTAAGTGCAATTGGAACCAGACTTCTTCGGATATTATCGAAAATTTTCCACCTCGACAATGCCGAGAGTGTGTTCTTCTTCCATTTATGATTTACATTTGGAATGAATGGAGTACAGTAAGAAGCTATCTGCCAATCACCACGTATCCATCTCATTCTTCTTTTTACATCCGTTCTATAAGTGCTTGGATATTTTTCATACAATTGAACATCGCTTACTAAACCAGAGCGTGTATAACATCCTTCAATCAAATCATGACTCAAGATCCTATTCTCAGGAAATTTACTACCTAATGCTTTTTCAAAAATATCTATATCGTAAATTCCTTTACCTATGAATGAACCCTCGTAAAATAAATCTTGATAAACATCTGATGAAGCCCGAGTGTAAGGATCAATTCCGGGCTCATTGCCATGTAGCTTTGCAAAGTTTGAAGCAGTCATGTCTGGTAAACTTACAGCAACTCTTGGCTGAAGAATTCCATATCCTTGAGTAACTCGCTGCTTTTTCTCATTATAAAATGCTTTGTTCAATGGATGAGCCATTGACGCAATTAGTTTCCATGCGGCGCCTCGTGGCAATTGTGTATCTGCATCAAGAGTGATTACAAATTTATTTTCTAACAGTGATTCAGTTTTACCAACAATCAAAGAAAAACGATCATAACCGACTCCACGCAAAACAGCATTTAATTCTGATAGCTTCCCTCTTTTTCTTTCATAACCCATCCATATTTTCTCTTTGCTATTCCACCGCCTTGGCCTATGAAAAAGAAAAAACATCTCATTATATTGGTAACCATATTTTACATTTAATTCCTCAATCGCACGCTTAACTTTCTCTAGTTTTTTAGAGTCCTCTTTTAATTCTTCCGATTTTGAATCCGTAAAATCAGTTAACAATCCAAATTGAAGATTCGCATCTTGATTGGCAAGATAGCGCACTTCCAATGTTTCGACTAACTCTGTAATCTCTCCAGCATTAGTTAACATTGATGGAATGATCACTAAAGTTTTGTATTGCTTCGGTATCCCTCTCGAATAATTCATCCGAGGTAATAGCTGTGGCTTAACAATAAGAGTAGATAGAAAATTAACGAGGGCTGTTGCTAATTGACTTAAACTAATTAGTGAAACA
>JANLRG010000123.1:0-5827 GCA_031361545.1 Bacteroidota bacterium | reverse complement strand
ACAGTCGCTACCAAGTGGCTTTGCCCATTGCCAACTTTGGCCAGTGGTTGCTAAAATTGAAAATAAAACAAATACGGCGGTGAGATAACAATTTTTCATTGGACAATTAATTTTAGTGTTTGGGATAGCGTTTCTGAATGGTATGATACTAAGTAAATTCCTTTGGGAAGTGCGCTGACATCTATTGCTGTAGATTGCTCTGTGATTTTAATAACTAGTATTATTTGGTTACATAGAACAAATATTGACATTTTAAGAAATCAATTAAATCAACTCTCCTTTTAATTTACTGAACGATTAACTTTCCAGAGTAGCTTTTATCACCTTGAATTAATTTAACTGTGTACAAACCTCTAGCACTTTTAGAAATATCGAAGTGTGGATTTTCATTCGATTCATCCAATGAAAATCGAGCTATTTCTTTTCCTGAAGCATCATAGATCAGTAGCCATGCATTTTTAAAAGTAGCAACAGATTCTGGAACTTTTATATTGAATGTCCCCTGATTGGGATTTGTGTAAATTAAAAGATCCAAATTACTTAATCGCTGTCCTTCATCAATTGTCGTTATAGCATCTGCTTTGGCGATAAATCCATCTTCCATTCCATAACTTGTAAAAGTAGTGCCGCCAATTGTTACCGTGTTTTCAAAATCTCCGCAAACAAAGATTTCATTGCTACTTGTTATTCTCACAAGAAAGCCTCGTGCAGAGCCAAAATTTTTCACGCCAATACAATTTCCATTTTCATCGTAACGCGCAAGAAACATATCCTGAACATTGGTTGTACTCAAGTTAAAACCACCAAATTGTGCTGAACCCGAAAAACTTCCTGTAATATAAAATTTGCCTTCTGTGTCCATCGCAATTCCATCGGCATAAGCCCCTGAAATTCCTGTTGAATGACTCCCTCGAATCCACTGATTGATACCTGAACTATCAAATTTTGCTAGGTACATATCTTGATTAGAATTAAAAAGAAAATTAGAATCAATTATTAAGGAATCTGTATAGCGGCCTGTTAAATATAAATTTCTATTTGCGTCAATTGCTAACCATATAGCACCATCATATGTTGTTGGACCTCCAAATCTTTTCGCCCAAATTAGATTTCCCATCAAATCTGTTTTAGCTAATAATCCATCTGTAACATTATTTGAAATCAACGTATCCGTTAAGACAATTACAGTGTCATTTTCTGTTTCGCCAGTAAAAAAAAGTAAGTCGTCAATTATTTTAACTTCAAGTGTATATCCACCTTGAACAAAATTATTTTTTACTGAAAGAACATTTCCATTGCCATCTAATTTTATCAATGAATTTCCTTTTAACAAACCGACGCCGTCAATAGTGCCAGAATTTGAATAAATTCGCTCTGACCAATAAATTGTACCATAACTATCAATTGCTACATTTCCAGCATCATCATCTAATAATCCACCTGCTCTTTTTAACCAAATACAATTACCATTGAGATCTAATTTGGCTACAAAAGCATCAGCTCCTCCAGCCGAAGTGATTGATAGTCCATCAATCCACAGGGTATTGTAGAATTGACCGACACAATACAAAGCAGAATCCGTAATATAACTTACACCACCATATTCTAATTTTGTTGGTGAGTTGTTATTTCCAATTTGCTTCAACCAAATTCTATTGGTGCCTGTTAAATCATACTTGGCGATAAACCAATCATTATATCCGTTCGATACAAGTATAGTCGAATCAAGATGACAATTAAAAATAAAGTTGCCACCAACATAAAGATTACTATCGGTCACTTTAATATTTGGGGCATCATTCACCACTCCGCCAAGTTGCTTTGCCCACTGCCATTGAGCATTTGAGAAATGGGACAGTAATAATAAAATGAATATCAGATTTATTTTTTTCATGGTTTAGTTGATTGAACAATTAGTTTAGTGGTCACAAAATTTTTATTATTGATTGCTTCGATAAAATAAAGACCCGGACTTAATAAAGACTGGTCAAATGATACGAGATTCTGGTCACTTATTAATTGAAGGATCACTTTACCGGCGATATCCTTTATTTTAATATCTGTCTCATATTCCATATCTAAATTTATTAATTTACAATTGAAGAAGCCGCATGTCGGATTTGGAAAAGCTTGTATGTTGAAATTTTTCTTTTCAGGTAAAAAAGTTAGAGATATTTCTTTATCATTTATTATTTCATTTTCTAATGAAGTAATTGCCGCTCTTGATTGCCGAAAACCTATGTACTCTGGGCAATCTGCAAATGTCTCTTCAGTAAAAATATGTGTTTCACCTACCTTTGCGTTAAAACCATCAACTAAATTTATTTCATTTCGAGCAGATATGTTGCAATTCCCAGTTATGATTGAAGATGTCGTTAATGAATTCCACCCTTTATAATTTTCCGTAGCACCAATTAGATTGATAATCAATGGTAGAGAATAAAATAATTACTTCCAAATTTTTAGGAAAATAACTTTTATCAGAAGAGAGAAAGCTAAAAAAAGTAATAGGTAATAAATAATAATTGATGATTGATGATTGAGAATTAACAATTGAAAATTGAGCTTCTGAGCATTAATTATTAGTCTTTGTAAAATTATAATTCTGGTTATCCAAGACAAGCATTCTTCATTCCATAGGAAATTTCTTTAGATTTTATAGAATGATAGTTGGAATGAAGAATGATGCAATCAAAATGAGAACTGTCATCCTTCAGGAACTTGTTAGTGAATTTCGGAAGATGTCATCATTGGGAATTACGCGATGAGAATCGTGGATTTAGAATTTAAAATGTCGTTCGCAGCAAAGTTATTTTATTCGCATTCTTTATTCTTTGCTCCGCGAAATGTTAAGCGGAAATTAAAGACAATGCATCAATCCATTTTCTCTTCAAGCGTTATTTCGCCGAGCGAGAAAATTATCGAGATAATTTACACTTCCTGCCTTTTTGGCCCATTGCCAGTTTTGAGAATAACACTTTATAATTGATCCTATAAGCATTACTACAATTAGTAGATATTTTATTTTTTTCATTTTGTTAATTTTTATTGGATGATAATTTTTTTAATTTCAGAACTATAAGAAGTAATTATTTTTAAATAATAAATTCCTTTTGACAAAAAAGTGAGGTTAATTCTGATGTTATATTGTCAATTGTATTTGAATAAATTAAGCAGCCAATTTTGTTGGTTATTAAAATAGATTGAATTTTATTGAGGGCATTGCGATCATGTAACATTACTGTAATAATTCCATTATTAGGATTAGGAAAAATTAATTTCCAGGGTCTGTACTTTGTAGTCCAATCTTTTGTGCCTAATTGCTGATGCGATAACAATCTTTTTTCTAAGTCTGAAGAAAATCCTGTGTAATGCTTATTAAATTTTTCAGAAAATAAAACATAGGTTGTAAATTGGGTATTGATTTTTTCCATAAAAAAAGAAAGCCGATTCATATTGAATCGGCTTCTCTAGGTAGCAGGGACCGGACTCGAACTTGAGGATGACTGGTAAAGTAAGAAAGGTATGAGAGAAATAAAGTAAAGTAGAAATAATTTTTTTTCATTCGAATACAATTTTACCATTATAAATTTTCTGCCCATTGCTCAATGTAACATTATAAATTCCTTTTGCTTCTGCTTCTAAGTTGAGTTTTATTTTTCCATCATTCATTTCTAATGTTTTTTGTTGAATGAGTTTGCTTGTGTTGTCGTAAATTGATAGCATTAAATTTTTCTCATGCAGAAAATCATCGGGGACTGTTATGTTGCATTTGCCTGCATTGGGATTTGCATAAATAATAAGTTGGTTGTTGGGATTTGAAATTCTACCACCGATGCCTGTGATAGCATCTGTTTTGACAATGAAAAAATCATCATTGCCCTGACTTGCTAACGTGGTTGCCCCTAATGTCAATGAGTTTTTAAAATAACCGGCAATTATGCAGGAACCACTGCCATCTATTAGAGTTCGTGTTCCATTTCCTTCTCCGGCATGGCGAATACCGATGCAACTTCCTGAACTATCGTAACGGGCAATGAACATATCCTCTGTTGTGTTTGCCGTTACATTAAAAGTACCGAATGTTGCGTTGCCTGAAAAACTTCCTGTTAAATAAACATTTCCGTCTGCATCAGATGAAGTGCCAATTGCTCTTGCATTTAATGTCGCATTGCTTTGACGGACCCATTTAAAGTTTCCGTTCTGGTCATACTTTGTAAAAAAGAAATCAGATGTTCCAGTTGCAAATACAGTATCTGTATCCACAATTGCATTTCCTCCAAAAAATTTACTTCCGAAATAAGAGTTCCCGTTATTATCCATACTTAAAATTCCAAATTCAGGTAGCGGACCACCTGTATGCTTAGCCCATTTTACATTGCCCAAGGAATCAAATCGTGCTAATACAAGAGGATAATAGTTGATTGGATTTGTTATAAGAATAGTATCTACAAAAGCAGAATCTGAAACTTTGTACCCTAAAATAAATAAATCACTATTGTAAAGTTGAATAGAATATGGACTAACAGATGAGCCATAAAAATTATTATTCTGGTCTCCATTATAAATTATTTTTACCCATTGG
This sequence comes from Bacteroidota bacterium, assembly GCA_031361545.1. Lineage (GTDB taxonomy): Bacteria > Bacteroidota > Bacteroidia > AKYH767-A > 2013-40CM-41-45 > JADKIH01. The sequence continues at coordinate 1,242 of JANLRG010000123.1, read as the reverse complement.
CAATTGCCGCTTTCGTTGTACATGGCTAAATATCCTCCACAGCCGGTATTAATTGTATCAAAGGTTGCATTATATTTTACAGTTCCTGATAGATAGATATTTCCTAAAGGTGTAATTGCCATTGTTGCCCCTCCTTCGTCACCTGCACTGCCAGCGCTTTTAGCCCAAATACAATTGCCATTCAAATCAAACTTTGCAAGAAAAATTTGTTTATCGCTTGGAGCAGTTGAAAGAGTAAAGGTGTCAATGGTACAAGTGCCGATAAAAAGACCTGATAAATAAATAGAGTTGGTGTTCGGATTGTAAGCAACTGCACCGCCACCTTCTGATTTTTGATTCATCCAGTTATTATAAGAGCCGCCAAAATGTTTTACCCACAATTCATTTCCATTGGCATCATACTTTGCGAGATAAATATCATTGACCCCGCTTACATTAAAGGTATCTGTTTGAAAATATGCAACCGGATATGAAACATTTCCCGTTACATAAATATTTCCATTGGCATCCTGACAAAGTGAAGCAGGTCTGTCATTGTTTGCTCCGCCTGCACTGTTAGCCCATTGCCAATTCTGAGCAAAACTGTTGTTAATTATAACGCTAAGAAATATTGCTGATAATATAATATGCTTTTTCATTTGTTTAAATTTTAAATGTTATTGAATAATAATTTTTTTTATTGAACAGCTATAAGAGTCTGTAATTTTAAGAAGGTAAATTCCCTTTGGCAATCCTTCAAGATTTACAGGGGTTATTTTTTCCTGTGGTCTTGAAGTATAAACTATGCTTCCCATGCTATTGTATAAATTTATTTCATTGATTGAATTTTTCTCATTATTAGTATGAAGCATAATTGTAAATATGCCTGCGTTTGGATTTGGAAAAACTGTAACATAATTACCTATAATTTCCTTACTAAAGTTAATTTCGATTTCAGCATCTGCTTTTGCATCAGATTCCGTTCCATTTTGAGAATTACTATGCCGTTGCATAACAAAGGTAGAAAAATCAGCACAATCAGAAAAGGTCTCATTGCAATATATATGAACCTCGCTGCCAAAGGAAGCATTAAATTGGGGCTGTAGATTAACTTCATTACGGGCTTTTAATTCACTTGCAACACCTGATTGAATGGTAAAATTGGATGCAGTTAATGTGTTCCAACCACTAAAGTTTCTTTGCTCCGCGAAATGTTAAGCGGAAATTAAAGACAATGCATCAATCCTCTTTCTCTTCAAGCGT
>JANLRG010000099.1:0-1423 GCA_031361545.1 Bacteroidota bacterium | reverse complement strand
TGCATTTTTCACCATCAACAAAAAATTTACAACGGTCATCGCCTTTCAATTCAAAGGTTATGTCGCCCGATACGGAGGGGGTATATGTTGATGTAAAACGAATAGAAATATCGTTGGCAATGATGTTTTCAGCCACTTGTTCGCCATCGCCCCATTGAAAATCAATTTTACGGACGTGATTGACCACAAGCGGTTTGCCTTCAAATTTAGTATTTTTAAAATATTCGGCTTGAAAACCATTTTGCCCATTGAAACTGAACGCATTTATGGCGTAATTGGGTTTAAAAACATTGTTATCAGTGATATTTATGCCTTTTTCATACAGCACATTGTCCCCTACTTTTTGACGAATACCCTCCAATACGCTGGTAATTTGAGACGGATAACCGTAATAATTGGACAACAAAACCGATTTATCATCCGCATTTGGACCCACAACGGCTATTTTTTTACCTGATTTACTGAGGGGTAGTAGGTTCTCATTTTTTAATAAAACAAGGGACTGTTGCGCCATTTTCAAGGCGTGTGCTTTGTGTGCGGCATTTTCTAAAACCGATGTATCTATTTTAGAAAAAGGCACGATGTCCGCAGGGTCGAACATGCCCAAACGAAAGCGGATTGTAAACAAACGTTTGACCGAAATATCAATTTGAACTTCTGTAATCAAACCTTCTTTTATCGCTTTTTGCAAAGCAAAATAAGTCGGTTTGCCTGAACATTCGCAGTCTGTACCATGCAGAACAGCATCCGAAGCTGCCAATTCTTGGGTTGCATGGGTTTTATGAGTCCGCCAAAAATGACCAATACCGCCACAATCGGAGGTAACATAGCCTGTGAATTTCCAGTCATTTCGTAAAATATTATTCATCAATTTATCGCTGCCGCAACAAGGTTGACCATCAAAAGCATTGTAGGCACACATGACACCACTGACTTTTGCATCTACAATAAGGTCTCGAAAAGCAGGTAAATAGGTGTCCCAGAGGTCATAGTCAGACACTTTTGCATTGAAAGTGCTGCGATTCCATTCAGGTCCGCTGTGTACTGCAAAGTGTTTGGCACAAGCCGAAGCCTTCAAATAACGCGGGTCGTCACCTTCCAAACCCCGCACAAATGCCTTGCCGAGTGCGCCCGTCAAGTAAGGGTCTTCACCATAAGTCTCCTGTCCCCTACCCCAACGTGGGTCTCTGAAAATATTGATATTGGGTGTCCAATATGTCAAACCCAGATAAATACCCGTTTTGCCTTTGCGCTGCGAATCATTATAAATCGCCCGACCTTCTACGGCACAAAAATCCGCCATTGTTTTGAGCGAAGCGGTGTCCCAAGTTGCCGCCATTGCAATCGCTTGTGGATAGGATGTCACATGATAGGGACTTCGTGCCACACCATGCAATGTTTCATTCCACCAATTATAGGCAGG
>JANLRG010000095.1:0-1910 GCA_031361545.1 Bacteroidota bacterium | reverse complement strand
TTCGTCAGCAGACTGTTTGATTTTTCTTTCGTAATTTATTGTTGATTATATCAGGCGGTGCGTGTGCCTGAAACGAATGGACACGAATCATTCTTCCGGTCTTGCAACACGGGCACACTTCTACGTCGAAGTGTAATTTTGCTTTGGTGATCTCTTTCCAGTTTTGTTTTTCTTTTTTTGCTATCACCACTCCCATGAGCAGTTGTTGTATTTTGAGTTTTGGCTTCACTCTACTGGCAAGAATGCCGTAGTGCCTAATTTTCATAAATCGTGGTGGCAAAATGTGTAGACAAAATCGTCGAATGAATTCATCTGCTTGCAGCTTCAATACTTTTTTTACTGAACCGTGTGCGTAGTCTTTGTAAGCGAAAGAAACGATTTCATTTTCATTGGAGATTAAACGATGATTGGAAATGGCAATCTTATGTGAGTATCTTCCTAAATATTCAATCACCTGCTTAGGCCCACCAAAAGGTTGTTTGGCATACACCACCCAGTTTTTTGAAAACAATTTTCTTCGAAGTGCTGGTTCCAACGTATGCCCTATTGATGGAAGAATAGTTTTCAGTTTTTCCATAAATTTACCTCTGTAAACAATGCTCATTGCTTTTACCGGAAATAAAAAATCACCATTATTTTTTGCATGCTTCCAGAATCCGGCATTGGTAATTCCACCTCCGGGAACAATCAAGTGAACATGCGGATGCAGCGACAAGTTTTGTCCCCACGTATGTAATACGGAAATCATTCCTGTGTTTGCTCCCAGATGTTTGGTGTCATTGCCAAAGGCGAGAATTGTTTCCTTGCTCGCTTGAAAAAGACAGTTGTACAGTTCAGTAGGATGGCGTAAACAAAACCAGTTCAATTCTTCAGGAAGAGTAAATACGACATGAAAGTAAGAACATGGTAAGAGATCATTTTGACGTGCAAGAATCCATCGTTCGCGATTGGTGCCTTGACATTTTGGACAATGTCGGTTGCGGCACGAGTTGTAAGAGATCCTTTGATGACCGCAAGCATTGCATTGATCAACATGACCACCTAAATAATCAGTGCGACACTTCTCGATGGCATTGAGCACACGTTGATGGTGTTTGAGTGGCGAATGCGTTTTAATAAATGCGATACGATGTACTTTGAGGATGCTTGCCAACTCTAACATTGGACGTTTTATCACGATCGATAAAGTGAATCGAGAGGACTGTGAGCAAGTCGTGGTTTTACTTGCGCGATGTGAATATACACGAGCGTAGTGCGTATATCGCTATGGCCGAGCAGTCGTTGGATGGAATGAATATCGATACCGTCTTCGAGTAAATGCGTAGCAAATGAATGACGAAGCGTATGCATAGAAACACTTTTTTTAATTTCTGTTTTTTGCAACGCTTCAGTGATGACATATTGAATGCTACGTTCACCCATTGGTTGGCCGGGGGTTTGTCCTTCGAAGAGATAGACAGACGGCTTAAGTTGCGTTAGGTAGAACTGAAATTTGGATGCCAGTAAATCCGATAGCACCACATAGCGATCTTTCTTTCCTTTACCCATTCTAATGTGAATTTGTTTTCTGTCAAGATCCACATCCGCAATTTTCGTTAAACGTAATTCATTCATTCGAAGACCGCCGCCATAGGCAAAGGCCAAAAGGAAACGGTGCTTGAGTAAACGAGGAGCTTTAAAAAGTTCTTTGCATTCTTCTTTAGAGAGGACTACGGGCAGCGAAAAAGTTTTCTTGATTACCGGAAGTTTGAGAGCACGGTCATCGAGTTGAAAAAGTCGGAACCAATAACGCAGACCATAGACAGTTTGTTTAAAATAACTGATTGATTGTTGTTGGTGAACGGTTAATTGATAGAGGTACGAGTTGATTTCATCTGTACTTACCAAATGCGGCACCCGAGAAAAATGCA
>JANLRG010000069.1:0-2609 GCA_031361545.1 Bacteroidota bacterium | reverse complement strand
TAAAATGAAAACCTTGAATGAGCACATTATTTGATTTGACAGTAAAAATTTCATTTTCAAAATTGGCATCTACAACAGGGAAATTTTCACCTATTATACTGAGGGGTATCGTTATAACCAATTGATTCTCCTTGAAATAGCCGTTTTTAACCATAATTGTATCATAAGGCTGCGCTAATTTGATGGTTTGCCCGATGCGCGCTCCTGCTGAAACGGTGATTGTTTTAGCATAAGATTGTATTGAAATACAAAGAAAAATGATGGAAAAAAGACTTTTCATAAGGTAATTTTAGTTTGAAAATTCAGATACAACAGTTGACCAGTTCATACTTTTGGCATCAGCACGTTGGGCTCTTTTAGCTTCTTCTTCTGTTTTAAAAGCAGCAATATCGCCTCGCATAGGGCTTTTGAAGGCTTCACTTTTTAGGAAAAATGCCGATTTAACATCTATCAATACCCCCTCAGTATTGAAGCCATTGACGACCATAAAAGCGTAATCTTTATCAGTCGTTTTACTGTCTTTCATCCATTTCACCATGCAATGAACATCATCAAACTTAAAAGCTTTGCCTTTTGTATTCACCAATTCACAGCCGAATTTTTTATCCATGATGGTCATCTTACAGAAATGACAACCGTCTGAACCGTAATGAATAGACTCGGTTTGGGTGCTACAACTTGAAAAAAACAGTACTGAAATTAAAGAAGAAACTGCTGCTAAATGCTTGAATTTCAATGCTTTAGCTTTTCTTGCTTTGATACAATCAGGACAGAAATAATATTCATAGACCAATAAAAACGCAATGATAACACCTGCACCAATAAAAATCCAACCACCTAAATCAGGAATAGAATATGCACCAAAATTCAATAAAGATTTATAACCCAACACAGGCGGCTGATAAGACATGCCTGGCACTTTAATAGCCGCACTGGGGTCGAGATTGTGCCCGTATTGGTAGCCCCAACGATAAAAATCCGCTAAAGCCGTGATACCGGCTGCCACCATCAACACCACATAAGCCAACAAAAAACGCCTTTGACCAATCGCCGCTACTACCAAGCCCAAGCCCACAAAAAAGGCAATCAGATAAGGTAAAATACCAAACTCGGGAAAGCTCTCTTGTTTCAAATGCGCCATGCCGATATAATGGTTCAAGCCATTGATAATATCCACATTGCCAGCGAGTTTATTGTGCCAAATATTCAATGCCAAACCTTCGGGGTATTGCGGTGCCCACAATTCAATGCGCCACAAGGGAAAATAGTATGAACCCAGCATCGCCAATGATGATAAAGCGATGATGACACGAGAGATAGGAGTTATTTTTTTCATTAAAAAATTATTATTTATTTGACTTGACTCACGCCTTCTATGGGTGCTTTTGCGCCTGTGCCATATCGCAACGCCACGTTACTATTCGCTGGTGAAACTCTAATATACCCCTGCATTTCTTGGTGCAATGCGGAACAGAAATCGGTGCAATACATAGGATATATACCTACCGCATCTGGTTTCCATTTCAAAGTGCATGTTTCGCCTGGCATGATGAGTATTTCAGCCGTATTCATGCCTTTTACAGCGAAGCCATGCGGCACGTCCCAGTCCTGTTCCAAATTGGTGACGTGGAAATAGACTTCATCACCCAATTTGACGCCCTCAATATTATCAGGCGTAAAGTGCGAGCGAATAGATGTCATGGATACATGTATTTGATTGCCTTTGCGCTCCACTTTCGTAGCACCTTCGCCTTTGGAAACGTAAGGGTGCTGATTGTCTTCAATTTTATAGATTTTTACACTATTCGGTTCTATCAAATTAGCCGGTATGGCTTCGGCATAATGCGGTTCGCCTGTGGTTGGAAAGTCAAGCAACAACTTCATTTTATCGCCTGAAATATCGTATAATTGAGCCGATTGAGTCAATTCAGGTCCTGTTGGCAAGTAGCGGTCTTTAGTGATTTTGTTATAAGCAATCACATATTTACCCCAAGGTTTGGCTGTTGAACCGCCCGGAATACACAAGTGACCGACTGAATAATAAGTGGGCACACGATCCAGCACTTTCAAAGACTCAATGTTCCATTTGACCAATTCAGAAGACACGAACATGGATGTAATGGCATTGCCTTTACCATCAAACTCGGTATGCAAAGGACCTAAGCCCGGTTTTTGAACTTCACCGTGTAAAACGGCATCGTATTTCAAAATGGGAATGCCTGCAAAATCGCCATCATAGGCTTTATCCGCTATCGCTTTTTGAATTTTAGTAAATGAAAAAACAGGAACAACGGCAGCCAATTTACCACTCCCCACGATGTATTCCCCCGTTGGATCCGTATCGCAACCGTGCGGCGATTTAGGGCAAGGCATAAAATACACCATATCGGGGCAGTTGGCAGGGTCAAGCACGGTTACTTCATTTTTCATTGTTGAAGTAGCAGTATGCGTTTTTTCATCGTAATAATTATGTGCATAAGCCACTTTTACCTTTTGTCCTTTACCTGCTTTGAGATATTCCTCAGCTTTTTTCCAATTGACAGCCAATATAAAGTCTTTGTCTTTTTGCGAAGCGTTCACCTCCAAAAGCGTATTGGCTTGCTCGGTGT
>JANLRG010000889.1:0-1035 GCA_031361545.1 Bacteroidota bacterium | reverse complement strand
CTGTCAAGTACGGTTCTGTGAGCGGCTTGGGCTGAAATGCGCTTGCCTACTCGACTATTTACTGAGGGGTTCTTTAGAGATATTCCAATAATGCCTGATAGTCAACGCATTATGCAAGCATTAAATAATCAATATGATGTTTTTATCGTTTCGGCAGCTACAGAATTTCCTCAATGCCTAAATGAAAAACATGCTTGGCTGGGGGAGCATTTTCCATTTATCAGTTGGCAACAAATGTGCTTTTGTGGTTCAAAAACCATTATTCAAGCGGATATTATGATTGACGATCATTTTAAAAATCTCGATTATTTCTCCGGTCAAACCCTACTTTTTACTTCCACTCATAATATTTATGCCGATAATGGCAGACACCACCGCGTAAATAATTGGTTGGACATTGAAAAACTATTACTATAAAACTCTATGAAAATTAAACGTCTGGCAGTCGCCTTGTTCTTTTTTACGAATGGATTTCAATATGCTAATTGGGTAGCGCGGTTGCCCGAAATTGAAAAACTGTATAATATTTCACATGCTACGCTCGGTACGCTGTTGCTTTGTTCAGCGGCTGGTGCGATGGCAGCGATGCCTTTTGCGGGTTACTTGACGGTGCTTTTTGGAAGCCGCCGTATTACTATATTTACGGGTGCTTTGATGGTAGCTTTGATTCCTTTGATTCCACTTTTATCCAATTTATGGTTTATTGGTGGTCTCTTTTTTGTATTCGGTGTTTTGGGTGGTTCGGAAGATGTGGCGATGAATGGTCAAGCTGTATATGTGGAACGGATGTATGAGAAGCCCATTTTATCTTCTTTTCATGGTATTTGGAGCGTCGGTACGGCTTTAGGGGCCGGGTGTGGTGCCTTGATGGCGAAATTTCATATCGCACTTTTCACTCATTTTTTAGTGGTCAGTATATCGTGTTTAGCCGTTATTTTTTGGGCAGCTTTTAATTTGATTAGCGATAATATGTCGAAAATTGAATCAAATACTGAGGGGGCTCTACTTTCCGATTGCCTACAAAAGCCATTGTGC
>JANLRG010000878.1:0-1185 GCA_031361545.1 Bacteroidota bacterium | reverse complement strand
AAAAGGGATAATTGATGGTATAATTGTATATCTGTCATGATTTAGAAAATCCCCTTATTCATCCTCTCCAAAACATCAACAATTTCTTTTGCATTGCCTGACATTGTAGCCGCTTTGCTTATCAAAGTTTTGGCTTTTTCTTTATCGTCCAAACGGTAAAGCAATTGGCTGTAAGCATTCAACAACTCGACACATTCATGCCCATCGCAGGCTTTATTGATTAATTCTGCCATGTTTTTTAAATACTTTTTCTCCTTGATATGCTCAGAATAATATAGCCCAATATGCTGGATTTTATTTAAATAGTCCTTCAATACGACATCATTGTTTTGGCTTTTGGCATTATTCAATTGAGGTAGATAATATTTAGACAATAGGTCAGTGGCTGATTCATGATAGCCCTTGAGGTTGCTTGTTTTTTCATGAAATTCTAATGTGAGTTGTTCATTTTTTTCGTCCGATACTGAGGGGTCATTGGTCACAAACGTATTGGCTTTTAATACTCTTTGGAGCAAGCTTTTATTCTTTTCGTTGATAGCCATATTAAAATTAAGGGCAACCATTTGCTTCAATTTACTTTCAAACATAGGCAATTCTCTATGTTTGAAAAGAAAATTGAAGGTTTTACTATCTAATTGAAAAGCATAAGAAATAAAAAATTGTCGGTAATGAGGCTGCATAAGCGTATCCAAAGGTAAATCTTTAATGAGCGCATCGGTTACATATTCAGTGGACATGCCTAAGCTTTTTCTTAAACGCACAAACATTAATTGGTGATTAAAGTCTTTTTTATTCTTCCAATAAGCTTGTTTTGCTAATAAATACACATTTCCATCCGGTATCCATGATATGCCATTTTCAATTTGATTCAAAAAATGATTCACGCCCGCGTAGCCCCTATTATTTTGAATAACGGTTCCCATCGAATCAACAATGAGTGTCGTAGGATATGCCTGCACATTGTATTGGCTGGCAACACTCCGCCCTACACTTTCTGCATCTACTTGAATATTGATCAAAAAGGTATTCATCAGCTCTGCTATTTCTTCATCATTAAATGCTTCGGCTGCCATTATTTTGCAAGGCTTGCACCATGTTGTGAATACATCTATAAAAACAAGTTTCTTTTGCGCCGCCGCTAATTGCTTGGCTTTAGCAAAGTTGCCTTTGAAAAATTTAACATTT
>JANLRG010000855.1:0-1478 GCA_031361545.1 Bacteroidota bacterium | reverse complement strand
AATAAGAGAAAAAATGTTTGAAGTTCTTTATTCTAAAACGGACTTCGATTTTCTTGACCAACCAAGTTGTGATGAAATAGAAATACTGCGCAAAGACTTCTCTGTTTTCAATATTAAGGACTTGCAATCCGATCGACCTTTACTGTCAGCAGAAAAACATTTACAACTCTTTACATTCACAGGAACAGGAATAAACAGAACGATTCAATTGCTTTTAAATATTGCAGGAATAAAAAATAAGCTTGATGACAGTAGTAGTTCATTTGACATTGAAGTGCCTAAACAAGAGATGATTTCCAAATGGAGTTCGTTATCATTGCCACTGGCAGACATTGATACTCATATTTCTAATCTTTTACAGACAAATCCTGCTCTTTTGGATTCTTCTAAATGGGGAACATATTTACCCGACAACTATAAAGTTAAACTTTTAAAAGACAGATACTTTGATATTGAACAAACTGGAAAACTTTTAACAACAATGAAACTAATAGAAAACAAATAAAAAGGAAAGATACGTTTGACATACTGCCAACTCTTTTGGTTGTACTTTTTCATTTTTTCCAACACACTATCCCAACCCCGCTATCGCAGGATTTTCATTAAATATCCCAAAAACTATCCATAAAAAACGAGCAAGTATAAAAACATAAAAAAACGGTGATGATACTGAGGGGTATCACCGCCGTTCCTTTTTTGAAAACTTAAATACTTTTATATTTATCACTGAAAAGTTTAACTGAATGTGGATTGGTTAATCCTTTCCACCCCCTCAGTATTTTCTTGAAATTATTGCGTCAACCAAATGGCTTGATGAATGAAATCTATGGTCAGAATGGTTTGCTCGAAAAAATCAAGACCTAAGACAGCGTCATAAGGACTCAAAATACCTTTTTCCAAAAAATCGTAGCTGATAACTTCAAAGTTAGTTATCTCTTTATCAAGTGTATTGAATTTTGGCATAATGTGGCATTTCACCCGTATAAAAATGAGTTGCAGAAGGGTAGTTTTTGATTATATCACGTCCTTGTAAAGCCATAACACGTTTATCAGCATGATGTACGAGGACAGTACCGCCAATAATTTTGTTGCATTCTCTTTGGGGTGAAGCGACTAAAACCCATTCATTTGGATATAGCTTTTTGATAGTTTCAATGGGCAAATACCCCTCAGTATCCATGTCCTTTTGAGTAGCAATAACAGGCTTATCTTCCCGTTTAACGAAAGATAATTTTAGGCGATTCAAGACAGATATGACTTCTTCTAAATCGCTATTTTGTTTTACAGTTACAATTAATTGAGTCATTGCTTTCTAATTTTAAACAAAAATAAGAGAAAACTAATATTCCATTCTATTTTACGAACCATTGCTCCATCATTTTAAGCACGTCTTCGTGCGATACTAAATTTTTAGGGTCGTTTGTTTCTTATATGGCTATTTTAAAAATGGATTGTTTTTTTTAGGTTTTATTTCATTT
>JANLRG010000851.1:0-1487 GCA_031361545.1 Bacteroidota bacterium | reverse complement strand
GCATAATCACCATCGTCACACCGGGTTTGAGTGATTTGAGTATATCGATATAATTATCTGTTCTGAATTGCTGGAGCTTTTCATCCGATGAAGCTATATCTTTTGGCGGTTTTGTAGAGTAACTATCAGGGTGCAAATCATCCAAAACGGGTAATCCCGCAGCCCAAAGCATTTCTCCAATGGCTTGATATTGCTTGATTTCTTCTGGTTTTGACTTTCTCAATTGACTAATCACCGTACAATGTCCGCCCGGAAACATCACTGCAATATGCTCTGAAATGCCCACCTTAATATATCGTTCAGTAAAAGCTGGCGACGCGAACAGAGTACCCATGTGCGAATCCAAATGCGTCGGCTCTAAGCCAAATAAGCGAAATCGGGCAATTTGCGCTCTGATTTCAGCCTCTACTTCATCCGGCGAAGCATTTTTCACAACCTCTTCAACGGAGTGGTGAAACGCCCCCTCATTATCTACGAGTCCTTTGGCTTCATGGTAACCTATGAGCGGATGCCAACGGTAATTTTTCCATTCAGACGTCAAAGTAAGGTGAATTCCGGCATCTACTGAGGGGTGTGCCTGCAAATAATGCATAAAACTTGGCACCCACGGACAAGGCATCATCATACTCAATGAATTGGCTACGCCTTTTTCAATAGTTTGGATTGCTCCTTCATTCGAATCATACGACATTCCTACATCATCAACGTGCATGATTACGACTTTTGACCCTTTTGGATAGTCTAATTTTTCAGCATAAGTTGTCGTGGTTGTTTGACTTTTTAGGTGGAAAACAGAAATAATAAATGCGAAAGTGAGGATTAGAGTACGCATATCCAAGTATTTTTAATTCTTACAAAAATATCAAAATTCAATCAGATTTTTATGTTTATTTTATGTAATAAATTGTCCGCTCACCCCTACCCCCTCAGTATCAGCCGCTTGTTCGGGAAAAAGAATGACGAATGAAGTGTTTTCAAACTTATCGGATAGGACGCGGGGCAAACGTTCCATATATTTGGAATACGACAAAGTATGCGGTCTGGCACTGACAATGAGCAATAAATCGTTATCTGCCAAAGTATTTGAAAGGCTTTCAAAAGCCTCCCAATCCACTAAATTTTTAAAATCAGCTTGGGATAATTTATGACTGGCTAATATTTTACGCCAATGTTTAACATCCTTTTCAACAACATAAAAAACCAAACGCGCCCCCAACTGACCTGTCAGACGGATAAGCTTTAAGAGCCAATGATTGAAGCCCGTTTCCAACTCAGCATTGAGCGGTACCACAACATGAATACACCAAAAAGTATTAATAGGCTGCAGAACCTTAGAAACCATGACCGTTTGAGGGCTATTTTGAAGCAATTGCGACATAATGTTGCCAAAGAAAAAATCTACTGCATTGGCTTTACCGCTCCAACCAATGATGACATCGCTGATGGCTAAATCCTTTGCTGCCCGAACGATGCCGCCCGCAACATTC
>JANLRG010000812.1:0-1906 GCA_031361545.1 Bacteroidota bacterium | reverse complement strand
GGCAGGTGCAAAAGGTGTTCAATTGGCAGAGAAAGGTTTGGAGAGTTGGGCGAAAAGATGTTGGATAAACATTCCAGAATTATAAAAAATTTTAAAATGAAAAAGGTAGCATTAGTTACGGGCAGTAGTAGAGGTATAGGTTTAGGCATTGTAAAAGAACTCGCCATGCACGGTTTTGACATCGCTATCAATGGCGTAAGACCTGAAGAAGATGTACAAGATGTTTTGCAAAGCATCAAAGCACTGGGCATTGATATCATTTATTGTCAAGGAAATGTTGCTTTGACTGCTGATAGAGTAAAAATACTGAGGGGTGTCAAAGAACATTTTAATCAACTCAATATCCTTGTAAACAATGCCGGTATTGCGCCAAGAGAAAGACGTGATGTCTTGGAAACTTCAGAAGAAAGCTACGATGATGTGATGAATACCAATTTAAAAGGCAATTATTTCCTCACGCAAGCAGCGGCGAATTGGATGATTGAACAAAAAGGAAACGATGCCGCCTTTTCAAGTTGCATCATCAATATATCGTCTATTTCTGCTACTGTTGCATCGGTTAATCGAGGCGAATATTGTGTTTCTAAAGCAGGAATTGGTATGATAACACAGCTTTTTGCGGCTCGTCTTGGCGAATTTGATATACCTGTTTATGAAATTCGTCCGGGTATTATTGCTACAGATATGACCGCAGGTGTGAAAGAAAAGTACGATAATTTGATAGCACAAGGCTTATGCATTCAAAAACGGTGGGGTACGCCTGAAGATGTTGGGAAAGTGGTCGGTGCTTTGGCAGTGGGCAGTTTTCCATATTCGACGGGTCAAGTATTTATGATAGATGGTGGTTTGACGGTACCGCGATTATAGCTATGAGCTTTTATTCAATAAATCAACAATAAGATGCAAGCAGAAAAATTAACCGTTGGACAATACAAAGTCACCGCAACAGGCTTTTTAAGTTTGTTTTCCATTGTCGGTATCATGTTCTACGGACTACCCTTTTTCTTTGACATTTGGGTAAAAGACTTCGGCTGGTCTCGTGCGACGGTCACTTCGGGTAATTTTGTCGGCAAAGTGATTGTAGGTCCTCTTTTTGGCTTTGCCGCAGGTTGGTTTATTGACCGTTTTGGACCTCGGCGATTGATGCTTTCGGGCATTACGATGGTCGGTGTAGCGGTTATGGGCTTAGGCATGATGAATTCGTTGGGTCAATTCTACGCTTTTTATTTCCTCATTGCTTTAGGCTATATGTGCGGTGGGCCATTGCCGAATCAAGTGCTGATTTCAAGATGGTTTGACAAAGCACGCGGCAAAGCAATGGGTATTGCATATTTGGGAATTGGCATTGGGGGCATGTTAGTGCCTCAAGTAGCGAAATGGTTCAATATTCAAGTGGGTTGGCGTTATTCATTGGTGGCATTAGGCATTATTATTATTGCTGTTGCCTTTCCAATGGCGTGGTTTGTAAAAGAAAATCCAAGTGATATAACTGAAAAAGCTAAAACTCAAGAGCCTAAAATATCTTTATCAAGTATTTTGAAAAGCAAATCTTTCTATTTGTTAGCGATTGGGAGCATGTGTTCGATTGGTGCGGTGGCGGGTGTGAGTCAAAATCTCAAACTGTTTTTAAGTTTGGATTTAAAATATACACAAACGGAAGCTGCCAATGTAATGTCGCTCGTCTTAGGTGCCAGCATCATCGGACGTTTACTGATGGGTTGGTTGGCAGATAGATATGCTAAGAAATATGTCATGATTTTGATTTATTCGATTGTTAGTTTGTCCATTCTATTATTGTACACAACAGCGACAGCAGAAGCTATATATATCTTTGCTTTTTTATTCGGCATTGGTTTGGGCGGCGATTATATGATTATTCCGTTGATGGCAGCAGAGTTATTTGGCG
>JANLRG010000808.1:0-1266 GCA_031361545.1 Bacteroidota bacterium | reverse complement strand
TTGGGAAGATTGTGTTGAAAATTTCTTGATATAGATACCCCCTCAGTATTTTCAAGCCTTCCAAGCGTTTTGACTCTTGGAAGGCTATTTTTTTAAAAAAAATCTCAATTATCTTCATTAACTCTCTATTAAATGGCTTTTTTCTCAATTTCCTTGAACTCTCAATAATTTTAATTTGTTTATACAATCAAAACATATTAAATTTGTCTTATAAAATCCCTTGTGATTAATCCTAATTTAACCCAAAAAAAACAATGAGTAGTCTCACCCATAAAGTCCAAAAATTAGTGTCAGAAAATAATGTCGAGCAGGCATTAGATTGTATGATTAAGTTTTTCCGAGCAAAAGATTTGGAGAGATTTAAAAACTGTATTGAGTTGAAAAGACAATTTAATATGTTTGAATCTGAGAATTTGCTCAACACTATTGACAATGCTGAATATAATATCAACATCAATCGGATAGGCACAGCAGTGATAGATATAGTTATGGAAGTAGATGACGGTCGGTGGGCAAATGAAGACGAACCGATTGAAGAGCCTGAAAAAAAATCAAAATCATTGAGAGAAGCGATTCAAATAGATAAACTCACCAAAAGAGATTGGATGTTGGGCGGATTGGGGACTCTGAGTTTAATTGTTTTCTTTATTTGGATGTTTAAACCGAGCCAGCAAAATTTTGTTGAAAAAAATGAGCCTAACGACAGTCGAAAGGATACCATCCGTGTTGTACATAAACCGCCAGTTATAAAATCATTGGCTGATATGTATGAAGAAGCCCGCATCTTGCGCAATAATGATAAGTTTGAAGAAGCCATCAAATTGTGTAGCTCAATTTTGGCAATTGATAAATGCCATTGGAAATCATTTAATTTGATAGCGGAATGTTACATCAATATCCATACTCAAAAAACGAAAGACGACCATTCACCTGAGTTGATAAAAGCGCGTAATAATGCTTATGAAGCCTTGAAATGTAATGAAAATGATGAAGGCGGCTATATCAATTCTACTTTAGCTCAAATATTTGGGTTAGAAGAAAATGATAAAAAGTTTTTCTTTCATACTGAAAAAGCCCTTCAAAAAGGCTTGAGAATTTGGGAATTCGACTATGCGAATGAACCTGGTTTTAACAATTATGCTAAAAATGCTCATTTTTTACAGTTGATTAAAGATTATAGAAATCCTACTTTATAAAATTCATTTAATCAAAATTTATTTATTTCACCTCAAATTATTTTAATCATGAAAAAACTCATTTTAATTC
>JANLRG010000805.1:0-1115 GCA_031361545.1 Bacteroidota bacterium | reverse complement strand
CCCCATTCCAAACTGACCAAAAGTTCAACGCCAAATCCAACCCCTCAGTATGAAGCAGTTTTACACCTTCAAAATCGCCCACACCTTCGACATCTAAGCCTTCGAGCGCGACCGAAATTTTAGGAAAATGTTTGAAAGCAGAGATATTTATATCCTTAAAATCAACTTTTGCATTAAGGTCTTTATTAATGGTTTCTTTAACCTTAATCATGATTTTATCCTTAAAAAAATAAGGAATTGCGACTGCCGAAGCAATCAAAACAACGAGTGCAATGCCGCTTATTTGAAGCGTTCTTTTTAGAAAAATTGGTAATGCCATCTTAGTTTTTTTTAAATTTTAACAAAGTTATCCCTGTCACTTTTATATAACGTCATTTTTGGGTAAAGTAATTCATTTTTAGTGTGAAAGTTTGGTTAAAATATTTTCCAATTGAAAACGCTCAAAATGGACCCCACAGTATATGAGCCCAAAAGCCTTGAAAAACACATGTCTTCAAGGCTTTTGGGTTTATGGAAAAAAAAAGTGTTGTTGGTATATGGACAAAAGCATTTTCAAATATGATTGTGCTTAATGTTCCTTTTAATGACTCAATGCGTTCTATTGGAAATCTTTTCATTTGCAATTAATATTGAATTGTATTTTTGAATGAGCAAAGTTAAAAGATTAAAACAGTAAACAAAGGCTTTAATAAATAATTATAGCATTTGTTTATAAAAAAAAAAATCTTAAATTATACGTTATTTTATTTGTCGAATCAGGATATTTAGAGGTGCAGCGCACCGCAATATTTGTAGAAAAAAGGTCAAAATAGATGTTCCAAAGGTGCGTAGCACCGTAACAAAATCTAATATTTCGGCGCTATGCACCTTTGAAAATCGCATAAAATTGAAGTTCTACAAATATTTAGCGACTCTGTCGCTTTTTATAAGAAAACCTTAAATTAGAATTAAATTAGAATTCCGCAAAACGGGCGTTGAACAATTTTAAAAGGACTTTGTTTGTTAAAATACTGAGGGGTTTATTCTTTGAATTAATTCAATTTTAATTAAATTTTAATTCTCGATTAATTCGGGATTAATTCAATTTTAATTCAATTTTAATTCAATTTTAATTC
>JANLRG010000803.1:0-3803 GCA_031361545.1 Bacteroidota bacterium | reverse complement strand
TATAAGCTGCTCTCAAGCACAAACGAGCTCTAACGAATTTCCACTCGGAAGCCAAACCAAGGTTCCGAATGAACAAGTCGCTACGTTTGCCGAAGGATGCTTTTGGCACTCTGAAATAATTTTTCAAAGTCTGGTTGGTGTCCGTGATGCTGTTAGTGGTTATGCCGGAGGAGTTGATCCTAATCCGACTTACGAAAAAGTTTGTTCTGGGAAAACCGGTCATGCAGAAGCTGTTCAGGTTTATTATGACCCTGCAAAAATCAGCTATGAAACTTTAGTGAAAGCATTTTTTAGCAGCATGGATCCAACGCAATTGAATCGCCAAGGTAATGATGAAGGAACGCAATATCGGTCTGCAGTATATTACAGATCTGAAAAAGAAAAAGCCATATTGGATGCGGAAATTAAAAAACTTTCAGATTCAAAAAAATATACTGCCAAAATCGTTACTGATGTAAAACCATATACCAATTTTTATCCAGCCGAAAAATATCATCAGGAGTATGTCCACTTTCATCCTGATAATGGCTATGTCCGCAATGTCTCGATTCCTGATTTTCAAGAATGGAAAAAAGATTTCAAAGGGAATTTTAAATAATATAATTTCTGCAGTATGATTTTAGGAATGACAATGAGCAAACGTTATTAATGCTGCACAACAAATTTTTTGGTCAATTTATTATCAAAACTTTTTACAATGTAAATTCCATTGGACAAACTTTGAATATTTAATGGAAATTTTCCAGTGAGAACATTTTTGCCTAGAACATCAAAAACAGAAATCGGTTTTGTCTGATCAAATTCTTTTGCTCCTATAAAATCGCTCGAAGGGTTTGGATAAAGTTCCATTAAGTTGTCGTATGGAATTTGGGAAACATTATTTCCGAATGGATCAAATTTCCAAAAGTCATAATATGTAAACCCAGAAACCATTCCCGTTCTCCAATATCCAAATCCTGCATACAACATGTTATCATAACTAAAAGCAACAGGATTAGATCTACAAATAAACGGATAATTGATCTGTGACCATTGCTCTGTTACAGGATCGAATTCATGAATAAAACAATTATTTGTACCAAAAAGGGTGGTGCCTCCACCGCTAAACATCAAAATTCCTTTTCCATTTAGAACACAGGAAGTTGGTTGGTAAAGTGTGCCACCAGGAACATCAGCCAACTGCGACCATGAATCACTAATGGCATCATACTTCCAAACTTCGGCGAGCATATTATCATAAATTTCATATCCACCAATTGAATATCCATTGTTACCAATTGCAAAACTTCCCATTCCTCCTTCTTCTGTCCCTGGAAAATCTGCTTTACGTTGCCATGTATCAGTCAGAAAATTGTATTTCCACAATTGCGAAGTCGGGACATGACTTGAATCAAATGTTATACCACCTAAATAACCATTTTGGTTAATTTTAAATGTAAACATTGGTTGCACAGTTGGAAATGGTGAACAGAGAGTCCACGTTTGGCTGACAGGATCGAATTTTTGAAATAGACCATTCCGAGACCCATAGGCAAAATTGTTGTCAGAATAATACCAAGTCACATTTAATAATGTTGAATCGTTCCACCAAGTATCATTTATAGGATTATATTTCCAATTGAAAGTATAAATAGTATCATTCAATGTAATTGAATTGAAAGAACCTGGATGAAAAGATTTTCCATGATAAATTTTTTCCCATTGGTCATTGACAAGATCATATCGAATTACCGAAACATCTTCTTGCACAAAATATTCATAAGCTCCGGCGCTAATTGGCGTAGATAAAAAAAGTGAGTAAGGTGAATTGTTCTTTTGAACCCAGGTGTTGGTTATTTCATTGTAGGAATAGCATTGAGAACCCCAAATGGCATAGCCCACATTGTTACCAGAAAAAGTGACTCCACTATGATTGACCGGAAAAGGTGTAATCTGAGTCCAAGAATCACTCAGTGCATCGTATTTGAAACAAGTAGAATCGTAAATGCCGGAATTATTCCCTCCAATTAAATATCCAAATAAATTGGTGCTGAATGATCCTGCATTAATAATATTTGTTTTGGGCACATTATTCCTTTGTGTCCATTGATCCAAGCTAGGATCATACTCCCAAAAGTCATTTAGATAAATTCCTGTTTCTGTTATTCCACTTCCGAGATAAAATTTATTATTCAAAAGAAAAGTAAAAGCACATGATCTTTCAATACCAGGAAAATTTGCCAATTGAATCCACGAGTCGACAAGAGAATTATATTTATAACAATCATTCAACACCATACTGTCATTCCTTCCCAACATGACATAACCATCGCCATTCAAACCAAAAGAATAACTTCCTATCCTTCCTTGTCCAGGCAAAGAACTCTTTGGCGCCCATAAATTTGTTGAAGTATCAAATAAAAATAAGTCATTATAATATACATTGGGAACACCTCCACCTATTGTCAATCTCCCTGTTGAAAGATAGAATTGATTACCAACAGAAAACCCGCGCGAATCGGATCTTCTCCCTGGTATTACACTTGAAGGTTGATTGCATTGAATAGTGTTTAATTCAGTCCACGATCCCTGCGAAAAGCTTGAAACTGATAAAAGAAAATTAATGAGAAAAAAGTAAAAAGTTTTCATCTTGAATAGATTTACAACAAAGATAAAAGTTTCATTAACCTGTGCAAGTCTGAAAAAAATGAATTGGTTAACCTATTTTTCCTTTCTTTGTTCAATTAAAATTAACAATTATGTCAGCCGGAAAAGTCAATTCAACTCTTACAAATGGTATTGCAGAAATTACATTTTCTCATCCACAAAGCAATTCCCTGCCAGGAGAGCTATTGATGGAATTGGCTAGTGAGATAGAAAAAGCCGGACATGACCAACAAGCAAAAGTTATTGTTTTAAAAAGTGAAGGCGAAAAAGCATTTTGTGCTGGAGCATCATTTGATGAGTTGGTGGCGATTGAAAACATAGAACAAGGCAAACAATTTTTTTCGGGTTTCGCTGCAGTTATAAATGCCATTCGTAAAGCGCCTAAGTTTGTGATTGCACGAGTACAAGGAAAAACTGTAGGTGGAGGAGTTGGAATCGCCTGCGCTGCCGATTATTCATTTGCCGTTGAAACCGCATCGGTGAAGTTAAGTGAATTAGCTGTTGGCATTGGACCTTTTGTTGTTGGGCCAGCAGTAGAACGAAAAATTGGTGCCGCAGCTTTTAGTGCGCTTTCTATTAATGCAACAGAATGGCAGAGTGCGCAATGGGCAAAAGAAAAAGGTATGTATGCGGAAATTTTTTCCTCTGCTCATGAAATGGACAAGGCAATAAATGCTTTGACACAAATATTAACAGCATCCAATCCTGAAGCGATGCAAGCTTTAAAAAAAGTTTTCTGGGAAGGAACTGAACATTGGGATACACTGCTTATTGAACGCGCAATGATAAGCGGCAGACTAGTACTCTCTGAATTTACGCGCGATTCGATTCGAAAATTTAAAGAAAAATAAATCGTAAAATAAAGTTCAAGGTTTAAGGTTTAAGGTTCAAAATTTAAGGTTGGACAATTGACAATTGAAGTTTCGAGTTTCAGAGTTAGAGTTAGAGTTTCAGATTAGAGTTAGAGTTAGAGTTAGAGATTTAAATTTAGAGTTTCGAGTTTCATTCTGTGATCTGCAAATTTACTCCACCATCTTTGAAACATGAAACATGAACTTTGAACCTTCAAACATGAAACATGAACTTTGAAACAAGAAACATGAACCTTGAACCTTGAACCTAAATAGTGAATAGTGAATTTCTAAATCTTTCCTTTA
>JANLRG010000792.1:0-1618 GCA_031361545.1 Bacteroidota bacterium | reverse complement strand
TATAAGGCGCAACGGCTTTGGTGCAGTTAAAAACACCTTTCAAATTCACGTCTACTACCGTATCAAATTGCTCTTCCGTCATTTTTAAAAGTGAGGCATCGCGCGTGATGCCCGCATTATTGATGAGGATATCAATTCTGCCAAAATCCGCTATCACTGCCGTCGCTGCCGCTTCAACTTCCGCTGAAAGGACAGTATTAACCTTGTAAAACCTCGCTTTAATGCCCATTGATGTCAATATATCTACGGTTTCGAGGCCTTTTGTTTCGTTCAAATCCCAAATAGCAATGGCTGCGCCTTGTTGAGCAAATTTGAGGGCAGTTGCTTTGCCAATACCATTCGCACCGCCAGTAATAATAGCAATTCTATTTTCTAATCTGTTCATATTTTTTAAAATTAATAAAATCTAAAATTTAATGAAGAAAAGTAAATATTTTTTGATTCACGAAACCAGCTTGGTCCCACATAGCAAAATGACCCGCATCAGGTACTATAAAGACCTCTGCATGTTGTATTTCTTTCGCACCTGCTTGAGCTACCCCCTCAGTCGTGAGAGTCGGATTGAGATAGCGATTGGGTATTAAAGCATCTTTTTCACCATATAATATAAGTGTCGGCTGTTGAATATTTTTCAATTTTGAAAAAATAGGCTCTTCAAGCATTTGATGCACATTGCGAGAAACAATACTGCAATATTGCTTAAATTCGGAGCATTTTTTCATCAAAAAACGATCATTTATCATAAATTGAGCATCATCGGGCGTACCCTTGTAAAAATTCACAGCAAAATTTTGTTTAATGCGTTCATCGGGTGTGTTTTGGATAGCTGCCGCAGTCGTCACATTTTTAAGCGTTTGTTTTTGAACATCATTAAAAGTTTCAAAGCCTGCTGGGTCTATCAAAATCAAGCGTTCTACTAAATTGGGATAAAGCAAAGCTGTTGTCGCTGCTATTTGACCACCCATTGAATGACCTACTAAAATGACCTTTTTGAGCTTAAGTTTTTTGCAAAATTCTTGAATCATATCAGCATAAAACGTCATGCCACTTTGATAATCGCCTTTACTGGATTTGCCATAACCGAGCAAATCAACCCTAAAACAACGCCTTGTTTGACTGAGGGGGTCTATATTTTTATCCCATGCCCGCATATAGCTGCCTAAGCCATGAATAAAAATGAGCGGTGTTACAGCCGTCGATGTTCCCACCGATTGATAAGCCACTTCCATCCCAGTCTCTAATTGGAGGGTCTTGATGGGGAAGGGATAATCCAAAATAGCGGCAATACTATTGGCTGCAAAAGTAGGTATGTCTTGCATGGATTTTACAGATGATTTACATGAAATAAAAAAGAGCATTATAAAAAAAACAGGTAGTTTCATAGCATATCTTTAAGTTGTTTTTTATTAATTTTTCCAGTATCGGACTTAGGCAGAGCCTCTATAAAAATGATGGTTTTAGGCAATTTAAATTTCGCTATTTTATCTTTTAAATATGCAATTATTTCATTTTCAATAAGTTGTACATCATTTTTTTTAACAATGAATGCTTTTCCAACTTCGCCCCATTGGGTATCAGGTACGCCTATCACAGCCACCTCCGATACTGAGGGGTGTGT
>JANLRG010000782.1:0-5646 GCA_031361545.1 Bacteroidota bacterium | reverse complement strand
AGTCACCTAAGTTTGTTACTTATTAATATAAAAAAAATATCATAATCCCTTTAAAACTTTGTACTGTCATTAACTCTACTATTACACTTACACGACCTTTCTTTATTGACTAATTCTTTTTCACAACCACTGTATTTATGTAGAATCAAAAGCCAATGAATCATGAACCCCGATAAATCTATATATGAATCTTTAAATTTTATTTCAGATTATCTTAACAATTTCTTCAACACACTTCGCACGGAATTGGATGATAAAGTTGTGTTGGGTAATATAGCTTATGCAGATCCTTATCAAGCGAATAGAGATACTTTAGCCAATATTCAAGATAGTGTAGTAGTCACATTAGTAAATATTGAAGAGGAAAAGACCCTTAGAAATACGGCTTATGAAGTACCACGTGCCTCGGGTTATAGCTATCAAAACCCGCCCATTTTCCTCAACTTGTATGTATTGTTTAGTGCTAATAGCAATAATTATAAAAATGCCTTGATTTACCTGTCGGATGTCGTGTCTTTCTTTCAAAGAGAAAAAGTTTTTACACCTGCCACCCATCCGGGATTGGTGGATAAAGGGATAGAAAAATTGGTATTTGACTTATATACATTGTCTTTTGAGCAAATGAATCATTTATGGGCAGTACTGGGTGGTAAATATATCCCTTCTGCTTTGTATAAAGTAAGGTTAGTACAGGTACAATTTGCTCCTGAATCGCCTGCACCGTTGATTGAAACCATTGAAAATAACTCAAACGTTGAATTCAGTACACCATGAGTAAGCGTCTTTTCACAGCGTTGTTTAATGTTCGCATTGTAGATGAGTTGATACAAAGTGGTAGCTCACCCAACCTCGTCATCGAGCCTACGGAAGCCTGCAAAGAGCAGATTTTGCGCTTGGGTTTTTATTTAAAAAAAACGAAAAATGGGGTAGTAGTGAGCGCAGAATATGATGAGGGTGCAAAGCCATTAGAGAGTACCAAAGCCATTGGTTTTCAATTTATTGTAAAAAATAACGGAGGAAATATAAAAGATAAATTAGGCTTCACAACACCCTTGTTTTTGCCAAATAGTGCCATAGAAATAAAGGGGAAACCTATTTTTTACTTTGATAATTTAGATAATACAGGCAAAATACTGAGGGGTAGCCCATTGTCGCTTTATGACAATAGTGTATCTATCTCTGAAATGGATAGAGCTGTTTTGGTGGCTCAGAATATGAGCCTTGAGTTTGCGGCAAATGCCCAATTGATTGTCAGTACCAGAGCTATTGAAGCAGATTTACCGATTCAAGTTTTGGATATTCAAGGACAGTCAGTAACAAATCGGCGAATAGAGTGGAAAGACAGTGATAAACGGATTATCCCCAATGGTTTTTACAGAGGCAGTTGGGGTAATAGCAGTGCTGAAAAAGTAGGAATCGTTAAGAATGATAGGTTGTTCGGCGAGCCTATTTTGGGGATTATTGAAATTTTTGAAAACAAAGACGTTGACATAAACCAAACAAGTCAATATATACTTGAAATCAAACGCCAACAGACTTTGCAATATTTGATTTTTTTACCCCCTCAGTATACAGCGGCAAATATAGAATTGACAAGCCCTGTTGTCGGTTTTGATAGAAAGAATAATACACAAGTGGCTTGGCTTGAAAAATGGGAAAATCGACATGCTGGCGAAGTGCTGTTATTTCAAAGTCAAACCCAATAACTGTAGGTGACTATAATTTACAGGTAAAGCTCAAATGGGGCAGTGGGAACTTAGAAAAAATGTTTTTACCTGTTCCAACTGTGGATTCGAAATCGCCCATTTTTACAATTAGTATTCAATAAAAATAATTAATCAACCACATTAAACCGCATTTAACATGGCAATTAATTTGGCAACGCTCAGAACGCCCGGTGTTTTCATTGACGAAGTACGTAAATTCCCTCCTTCCGTAGCACAGGTTGAAACGGCAATACCCGTATTTATAGGCTATACCGAGCGCGCCCGTTTAGACGGTCGGAATATTTTTTTTGAACCTCAACGCATCACATCTTTGCTTGAATATTCCGAAATATTTGGCTTTGCTCAAGAAGAACAAGACATCCTTGTGACTATTGATGAGCAGCAAGATGTGGCAACCGGCAGGGTTATAAGAGAAGTTATGACCGCCGATTTCGATTTTGCAAACGGGCTGACTCCTTCCAATCACACGATGTTTTACTCGCTTCAAGTCTATTTTGCCAATGGTGGAGGACCTTGTTGGATTGTATCGGTCGGTATTTACTTGGTTTATCGTTCTCCAATTCCTGCTCCTGAACTCACACAAGGTTTAGAAATGGCTGGGCGTGTGGACGAGCCTACGCTCATCGTTTTTCCCGAAGGGCAAAATATGGATTTAGGCGAATATCACACACTTTTGCAGGCAGCTTTGTTGCAATGTGAGCATCTGGGCGACCGCTTTGTTATCATGGATTTGCATGATACAGGACGTGGTTTTCAAGGACCTCTTCAATCGCTCCGCATTACGGCAGCTATCGCCAATTTCAGAAGTGGCAATGGCAGTGTATCTGGCCTATCGCTCGACCAATTGAAATATGGTGCTGCGTATTTCCCAAATGTGCGTTCCACATTTGATTACAGGACAGAATTTGTAGGCTACACGGCTAATACTCCAAACCCCAATGTTATTCGTGTCGTCCACAACGTCAATGGTCAAGTAGGCACGGGTTCTGAAAACGGTAAGTTGTTTGCCGACCTCGACAATCGGTGGCGGGCTAAAGTGCGTTCTGCTGTGTTGCGGTTGAGCATTTATTTGCCTCCATGTGGGGCTGTGGCGGGTGTATATGCACGGGTAGATAGCACGCGTGGTGTTTGGAAAGCTCCCGCTAACGAGGGCTTGATTTCTATTGAAGATTTGGCTGTCAGGATAGATGATGATCAACAACGGAATCTGAATGTAGATGACACGAGCGGGTTATCTATAAACGCTATTCGGCGGTTTGAAGGGAGAGGCATCAAAATATGGGGCTCTCGCACTTTAGCTGGCAACGATAACGAATGGCGTTATGTGCCTGTTCGTCGCTTTTTCAATATGGTAGAAGAATCCGTTAAAAAAGCCACTTTTCAGTTTGTTTTTGAACCCAATGATGCCAATACTTGGGTAAAAGTGCGTGGAATGATTGAAAATTTCCTTGTTCTTCAATGGCGAGCAGGCGCGTTGCAAGGCGCTACTCCAGAGAAAGCTTATTATGTCAGAGTCGGTTTGGGCGAAACAATGACTGCGCTTGATATATTGGAAGGTCGGATGATAGTTGAAATCGGTATGGCAGTTGTCCGTCCTGCTGAGTTTATTATTCTTCGGTTCTCTCATAAAATGGCTGAAGCATAATTTCAGTGAAAGCTATATTGAGATACTGAGGGGTCTGTTTTAAAATTTAATTTGTTCATTTCAAAAAACAATATCATGATAAAGACAATGAATGGTGAACCGGCTACTTCTACACCCTTTAAGCCAAAAGAAACCATTGATGCAATTGAAAAAGTACTCAAAGACTTACTTGAATGTCATTTTGATGATAGAACCGTTGTTTGCAGCAACGATGTTTTGTCAGACGAATTCAAAAAGAAGCTGGACGATCCTAAGGATTCTCAAAAATGCAATGGCATAGTGATGAATCTGAAATCAGAAGGCAATGTCAGGAAAACTCAACAAGATAATTTGGAAGCTACCCGAAACGAACAACGGTTTCAAATGTGTTGGACAAAAAAGACTTACGAGACTTACCAAACTATAGCCGATAGCTCTGCCTGGGATGCCGCTCAAATGAGCGCCGATTTGGTCAAACTGATTGGGGAATATAAAAAATCAGATGAAGTCATCGACAAACAGCTTCAAACAGCTGCAGCACAAATCAAAAAAATGCAACTGCAGGTAGAAGAAGCTAAAAAAGCCATTGATTCTATAAAAACAGAAGTAGATGGATTTGGCAGTTCGACCGTAAAGAAAGATCTTAATACCATAGAAGATCCCAATTTAACAGAAATAGTCAAGTTGGCATCAGAACTTTTAGAACAAGCCAATCAAGCCTACCTCAACTCTGTAAAAGTGGCAGCACTCAATAGGCTCAATGACCTCACTATGCTCGAAACGTTGGTCATAGAAGTGAAGCAAGCATCTGAGAGTTTGAAAAAAAATGTTGAAGAAAATAGTGAGAATGCCAGTAAGAAAATGGTGGCTTTGCTAAAAGAATATGCTACCATCGTGACGGCACATGCTTCCTCGATAGTAGCAGCGCACGAAGCAGATTCGGATGTGGGTGGTGCACTTGAGTCATTCGGTTTTCTCAATTGCAATCTATTAGCAAAAATTGAAAAAGATGAAACATTCAATGAAGATGCTACGGTACAGAAAAAGTATGATACTGCTAAAGACAGCTTTAAAGACGTGGCTATAAAGGCTGTTACTGAGGGGGCAAGGTCTTAGACCATTTCAGTGCCTTGATAAAACATTTTAAATTGGTTCACTTCAAAAAAAAATAAAAATGGATTACTCACTTGCAGTTAATGATTATATCGAAAGACTCAAAGATGATAAAAATCAAGCTGAACGGGCGTGGAAAGCCGCTAAAGAAGAGCAAACTAAAGCCCAAAAAAACTATGAACAGCAAAGCCTCAAAGAGTCTTTATTAAAAGGATATAAAGAAAATTTTCACGATTCGACCAATATGTTGGGGCAAAAAACCGATGACTCCCTATCCCGCGCGATAGAATTAAGCGACAAAGTAAAAACCAATACTGGGCTTGCCCGCGATGGTGTTCGCTCTTTGACCATAGAGCTAAGCGATGTTGCTAAAAAGACTGAGTTATTGCTTCAAAAACTGAAAGATTATAAAATAAAAGTAGCTGAAATCAAAACAGGCTCTACTGGGAATGTGGCTAAAGTGATAGATACCGCCATCGCTACATTGTCTCCAAAAGGCGTGTTAGAAATGACACTTGAAGCCTTGCGCACAACGCTTTCCGCTTATCAAAGCATGGAAACATTGAGTGGCAATTTAGGCGGCGAGAAAGGTTTTCATGAGGCTTTGAAATCAGTAAAACAAGAAATTAATGAGTCGGATTTACCTTTTTTGATAAAAAAACCGACGAAAAAATCAGGCACGCCACCACCTCAAGCTCAATCTACATCCGACAAAAGCTGCTCGTTCGATGCTGACGTTTGCCTTTATGATTCTCAATTAATAACAGAATATACAAAAGTACAAACGGACAGACAAACGGCTTATTCAAATTTGAATGGCACTACTGAAAGGCGGAATCTGACTGAAGCGCGATACAATGCCTGCAAAGCGGCTTATGAAGCCGCTGAGGCTGCCCGGAAAGGTTGAAATCATTGCGTGGAATGTAGCTACTGAGGGGGGTGTCCTCATAAACTCATTTATCATTTATCATTTATTCATTTATTAATCATCATTCAATCCATAAAACCACATGGCAGATTATCCATTGCCGAAGTTTCATTTCAAAGTAGATTGGAACGGCACCGAAATATCTTTTTCTGAAGTTTCAGGGCTTTCCGCCGAGACGGAAGTCATCGAATACCGTCATGGCAACAGCCCAGAGAATCATAAAATAAAGATGCCGGGTATGCAGAAATTTGGCA
>JANLRG010000779.1:0-1201 GCA_031361545.1 Bacteroidota bacterium | reverse complement strand
CCGCTTTGACCTCAACAGTCCCTAAAACCTGTGCATCAGCCATCATACTGATGTCGCCCAAATCTTGTTCTATATTATTAGGTGGTGAAATTTTGACAAGTTTCACCAAATCTTTATTGCCTACAAAACTCGCTTTCATTTTGAAAGCACCCATTGGAAGTGAAGTGATATTAAAATCGCCATTTTCTAAAGTCAATGCGCCCCCTATCAAACTATCTTGTCCATTGGGCAATGTTTTTAAAACAGTCACCGACGCATAAGCCACAGGCTGTTTTGTGGAAGCGTCAACGATTTTACCATACAATCGTCCGATAGCAGACATTGAGGCATTATTGCCAACAGTTGGTTTTTGAGCAAAAAGAGAAAAAGTGAGTGATAAAAAGAAAAAGGCAATTAGATTTTTCATCGTCAATAAATTTAAAAATTACAGATAATACTTTTGTTTTTTAAAATGATGATACAAAAGTAGGGACAAGCCTGTAAGCAATTTTAAGAAGCCGACCACTCAGGCTATTGTGAAGATGAAAAGGCGAATTTTGGTGGTTTGTTTCCTTGATTTAATTTTTTTTGGTCTATACTAATACAAAAGAAACGGTTGCATACCCCTTCAGTATCCAACCGTTTTTTATATGAAAACGTCTCAATTTCAAGCAAAAATAGCTGTAATATCCATTTTAAACCCTTCAAGCACTTTGGATTCAATTTCCCCTTTTTCAATAGCAAAAGATGCAAGTGTATAACCATCAACGTCTAATGCATAGACTTCAATCGCTTGATTTTTAGGGTCAACTATCCAATATTCCGATACACCGAATTGACAATACAAATCTTTTTTAACTGTCCTATCATTGCGATAAGTGGAAGGTGATAAAATCTCGACTATCAAATCGGGCTGCCCCATAATACCATCTTGAGTGACAATAAAAAGTCTATCGGTTTTGATGAAAAGTATATCGGGCTGAGTGTTATTGTAATTATCAAAGAAAACATCAATTGGGGAGACATAGCATTTACCCAGTATTTTTTCCTTGATAAAATTATTCATTAGTGTTAATAAATTACCAACCGCTTTTTGATACGATGGAGAAGGGGTTTGCTTTTTTACAATATGTCCGTTTAAAAGTTCATAAAAATACCCTTCTTCAAGTTCCATATTGAACAACTCTTCAACGGTAATTAATTGTTCTTCTTTTTCTTTTTC
>JANLRG010000754.1:0-10532 GCA_031361545.1 Bacteroidota bacterium | reverse complement strand
AAATGGATGGAAATAAAAATTCAGATCTGTAAAATTCATTTACCATAATTTTTTCAACTAATATTTTTTATGAATATTTTTCACAACAGATAAAGTTATAGCATTAAATAGCTTTATACAGTTTCGTATTCTGAAATTTTTTATAATAAGTTGGAGTCTTTACTTTAAAACGATATCCAAGATTTAAAAAAGTAGAGATATAAACATTTGAAACGTCAAATTGTGGTAGCCGATAATTATTGCCATCGATAATGTTTTGAAGAGAAATAAAAAATCCTTTGGAATTAAAACCAATAGAAGATCTCAAATCATAAGCACTCAATTGCATTTTCCAAACATTATAAACTTGGTTTGTATTAGCGGATTTAGAAGAAACATGTTGCTGTTCTGCTCCTAAAGTAAAAAGTAAATTAAAAAATCCTCTTTTTAAAATAGTAAAAGTATGCGTATATCCAATTCCCAAAGAAATCGCAGTAACATTAAATGTATTCCAACTTTGCCATGGGTTGAAATAATTTTGAATTATCAGAGGTACAATTGCGGGGGAATTTAAATTGAACTTGTATAAATTAGCAGCCAAAATAAAAGATCCTGCCGAATGCAATTGACGAACATTGTTGACATACGCTGCTCCATAACTAAATCTTTTCTTTTTATTTAAAAAATAGAATGCCTTAACTTTTAGTGTATGATTCGCCATGTCTCTATTTTGAAAATAGGAAGTGGTGTCGGAAAAATTGGGAATGTAGTTGACAGAATTTAGATCGTAAAATCCTTTATAAGACTTATAAGACGCCTCCAATCTCAACCGAATTCCGGTAATCGCCAGTCCAATTTGAGAATAATTCGTTCGCCCTTTTCTAATTCGATCGCTCTTATCAAGCGGCGATTTAAATCCTACGAACAATGAAATCTTATCATAAAAAAAACCAAATCCAGAAATGTTCTTGGCAAGTGTTGTGTAATTGATTTTTGAAAACCCTGTCGTGTCTCGATTTAATTTCTGATTAACATTGAGTTGATAAGATGGCCTACTCTGAAAAATTCCTAATCCTAATCTGTCCGGATATTTAATAGCGTATGAACTATCAAATTGTGCCCAACTATAATTTGAGTTTAAAATAATCAGCAAACTCGTAAATAAAAATCGAAATAAATATTTTTTAGAAAATCTATTGTTAAAAAGGCTATTCAATTGACAACAATTTTTTACATCCAATATTTGGAATTTCTACTGGAGCTGCTTATTTAATATTAAAACTATCCTCTTCTTTATCGATCTTTTAACTCTCTAGCATTTTGCAAAATTTCTGCAAAGGTCCATTTATTCAACATTCCATTTATCGTCAGACCAATTCGTTTTGCTTTGGTTGAATCTGTTTTAGCACTTTCAACCCATTTGCTAAAATAATTTTGATGGGACGTTGGCAATGCTTTGAAGTTAATGTATGCAACTGGTTCTTCCTTCAAACAAATTAACAGCTCTTTATCCAGCTGATATTTTTTTGTGTCTTCCTCCAATTGCAAAACAATAGTATCCCCCTTTTCTTTGCCTAATTTTTTTCGCATATCAGCTTTCAATGGAATAAGAAATACACCTCCGCCCATTGGAATCATCGCTAGATTTTCAACTTCTATGAAATCTAATTTCCCTTTTACTTTATAAGTTCGTCTATAATCCTTCTTGATTTTATTGGCATCGGTTGAATTAACTTCAACATAAGACCAACCAGTTTTTTCGCCATGCGACGCAAATTTTTTGATGACAGATTTTATTTTTACCATGCTTCTACCTATTTTTAAAGTAAGCCGCTATCCGATCTTTGACATTTTCCCTAATGTCAAAATAAAATAAACTATAATCACTCACATGGTAGCTCTGACCAAACTTTGCGAACCTGCCAACCTTTGGCTTGTGAACCCATAATATCCCGCTCTGAACTTTTGCATCGCACGCATAATGAATAAATTTAAAATGACGCTCTACACCTCCCAAATTATATTGAGATCCTACACAGGTCGAATCTCTTCTCCACGACAATGGATTGGTGCAATATTTATTGGCTGCTAAATAAGGATTGTCACTTTTAGCTCCCCATTTAAAACTGTTCCAACTAATCAAACATCCAACTTGCGTAGCTGAATCACAAGGAGGTATTTCTAAAAATGTTTTTTCAGAACTCATCCCAATTATATAGGCAGCAATCATTCGCTTTCGAAGCTCGGGATTATTTTCAATGTATTCTGATAGGAGTTTATAAGCATGTCGGCTTCCTTGTGAATGACCGGCAATTATAAATGGACGGTTGTGATTATAATTTTGTAAATAATAATCGAATGCTTTTTTCACATCGGTGTAAGCAAGATCTAATGCTTGCTGCCCATCGGTGCCTTTTTTTTGCATGAATGAATAAAGAGTAGCTTGACGGTATCGAGGTGCATAAACTTTACAAGAACCATTGAATGCACTGGCTTGCATTCGTATTGGATATTTATCTGTTCTTCCGTTCAAACGTTTATTCGATAAATTGCCATTCCAGTTTCCAGAACTAAAATTAACAGTTGGATGAATGTAAAATACATCAACTTGTGCTGTCGATTGCAAATCTTTTTCATCAGAATTAATTGGCAACGCATCTGCACTGTCTATTTTATCGGGTAATGCTGCCCAATTTGTTGCCAAAGAATAATCTGGAGAAGGCGGTGGCGTGTAGTAAGAAAAGTGATGCCATGGTTTGAAGCAAGAAGTCAGCGAAATACTCAGACAAAAAATTAGTAGGATTTTCTTGCTCATTTTAATTTTTAAAATTCAAAGGTAAATTAATTAATCAAAACAAAACGTCCGGATGAAACAGCTAATTAAAATAGGCTTCCCCCGGACGCAGATTATTTTCTTCGAATAGTTATTCCTTTTGAATCACAATGTTTTTATTGATTTGTTCATTTCCACTATGAATGCTTACTCTATAAATTCCAGATTTCAACTTTCCGGTTTCTACAATGTAATTCATTTCATCGGCTGTTCCATGAACAACATCGTGATAAACTAATTTTGAAATAGCATCATAGATATCAATCGAAACTGCCTTATCGTATTGGGTAAAATGATAGCGAATTACAAAATTATCTTGTGCCGGATTTGGGAAAAGTGTTGCTGAAGAAATGTTTTTATCTAACTGATCTGTTTTTAAAATGACATCGTTAATATTGGCGACAATCGAACATCCATTCTGATCAATAGCAGAGACACTATAATTTCCTGGTTGTTGAGGGACGAAAAAATAATTATTTGAAAATAAAATTGGAACATTATTTAAATACCACTCGTAACTCACAAAACTTTGTGGCGCATAAAGTGTATCGTTGATAGACGAAATATTAATTGGATTCGACGCTTGCAACACATGAATGAAATTTGGCATCACCAATGTGTCTGTTCCGATATCATTTTGTACAATCAATGTAACATTATAAGTACCGGCCACATCATAGCAAATATTCGTTGGATACTGTGCATTGCTTGTCGATGGATTTCCTCCAGGGAAATACCATTCATAAGAATTTCCAAACAAAGAAGTGTTTTGAAAATCAATACAGTTTTTCGTACACACATTTTCATTCGATGTAGCAAATTCAGCAATCGGTAAAACTGCGTTTTGCAATTTTACAATCCAAAAGTCATAAGTAATTTGTGATGGATCGTGAGTCATTTCTGTTTTATATCCACCAATTCCTCCATTCGAAACATTGGCAAGAACAATACTTCCATTATCCAACAGTATTCCAATTCCCGTTTCATCGTGACCTGGATTAAAAATTGTTTTGTCCCATTTCACATTTCCATTGCCATCTAATTTTATTACCCAACTCTGTTCTCCTCCTAAATTTCTTTCCGTTTTATCGCCGTTCACATCTGAATAAGACGAACCGGAAACAAAAAATCCGCCGTCAGTAGTTTGATATACATCGCCTAATTCTTCTTCATTCAAATTTCCTCCAATAGTTTTATCCCAAACTTTATTTCCAAAAGCATCCGTCTTTACCAACCAATAATCTGCCGTGTTAGCAGCACCATAATTATTTTCTGACTTCTCTCCTCCTATTGAAGAATAAGAATAACCCCCGATGATTAAACCATGATCGCTGCATTCATACAAACTAACGAGATTATCATTTGCAGCTCCCCCATACCGTTGGTCCCACATTTTATTTCCAGTAGCATCTACTTTCACAATCCAATAATCGCAATAATTAATTGGGCCTCGACAAGCTTGAGTGTTATCGCCAACAGGATCAGACCAAGTAAAACCACCGAGAACATAATTTCCATCAGAAGTTTGAATGACAGATTTCAATTGTTCGTTTCTGTTTCCACCAAATCTTTTATCCCATAATTTATTTCCACTTGCATCGGTTTTTACAATCCAATAATCTGGTCCACCTCTCGAAGTTTCGGTGCGGTCGCCACTGACGGATGATTCAGAAAAACCGCCTAGTAGATAACCACCATCTATCGTTTGAATGACAGACATTAATTTGTCTTCATAGATTCCGCCAAAACGTTTATCCCATTGCTTATTACCGTTGCCATCAATTTTTACAATCCAGTAATCAGCATAGTTGTGAGTAGTGTTATCCCAATTAGGTTGTGTTTTATCACCATCATTTCCTGATTTAGAAAAACCGCCTAAAATAAATCCACCATCAGAGGTTTGTTGCGCAGAAGAAAGTTCGTCATCAAGGGCGCCACCAAAACGTGCGTCCCAAAGTTTTAATCCGTTTGCATCTGTCTTGACAACATAATAATCCAAAAGTCCTCGCGAAGGTTGCGATTTGTCTCCATCGTTGGTTGATAGAGAACTTCCAGCCATCAAAAATCCGAGATCAGAAGTTTGCAAGAGAACTTCCAGATGTTCATTCATTGTTCCACCGTATCGGTGATCCCATTGATGAACAAAATTATTTTGTGCAGAAATTTGAAAGACGAATAATGATAATACGCCAATTGCAAGTCCCTTGAAGGATGAGTGAATGTTTCGTAGCATGACCTCAAAGTAGATTGAGGGTGACGAGAACTCAATATTTTATGGTGAATGGCAGGAGTAGCGTGGGGAAATGGACCTGCTTTGGGCGCAAGCTGCGAAAGGAATAAAGAGAGTTGTTCCTGTTTTTTCTAATGAAAAAATTTAGAACAGATAAAATAAAATATGTTTTGATAGTTAATTGCGAACAATTTTCATTCGGGGTTCTTTACTTTCTTTTCTGGTAGGCAGCGGTTCATTGTAGAAATAATCTTCAGTATCAAGAACAAAAAACATTCCTGCTGAATAAACGATTTGATGTTCGATTAAAATTGGCTGTTGATTCTTTTTTCTTTTTGCCATAATGAATAAATTTAAACTGAGTGCAAAGGATGGAATAAAAATTTAGTTGTTATTTAATACAACAACAAATTAAAGCTAATGAGCAATCAAATCCAAGAGAATTATTTTTCACTTGAAGAGTTAGAAAGAAAACAGTTGAAGGAAATAAATTGGACCACTTGAATTGTTGTTTTAAAGGACAACTTTTTTGATTGAAAGGTTGACATTTTTGTTTGACGATGTCGATCTCAAAAAAATATCCAGAAAAACAGTTTTTAGAAGCAGTAGGAAGCAATATCCGCAATTTACGTCTGAAGAAAGGGATGACTTTGGAGGCATTGGGAGTTGACATTGGGACCGACAAATCCAATATGTTGCGGATTGAGCAAGGGAAAAATGTGACCGTTTTAACAATTTTGAAGTTGTCGACTTTTTTAGAAGTGGATGCTCATCAGCTTTTGAAAGTTCCGGTTCAAATAGTGATGGAAGATATGGAGCGTTTTGTGATACGGAAGAAGGACAAGATGAGAAAAAAAGAAAAGTCCGTTAAAAAGAAATAAGTTGAAAGTCAAGCATTCCGACTTTTTAAGGCGAAAAACTAACTCGTTTGATTGTCAAAAAGAAACATTCCTCGTCAAAAAAGGGTAAACGAGACACTTTTTTTAGTATCATTGCACTCCTTAAAAAGGGAATAGTAAAGTGTGTGCACTGTGAACTTTATACAGTACACTGTACACTCAAAAATGGTCCTGTGGCCGAGTGGTTAGGCAGAAGTCTGCAAAACTTTGTACAGCGGTTCAAATCCGCTCGGGACCTCCAATTACATTTCATTAGAAGCCATTAAGCCTCATTTCGCAAGAATGAGGCTATTTGCTTTTCATTAGGAGACGTTAGGAGCCGTTAGGAGACATACATGTTTCGCTGTGGTTTCGCTGAGAGTAAAAGGAATGTTTCGCTGGAACATTTTACCTGCGGAAAATGTCTGAACTTTTTAGAATTTATTTTCGGTCACCAGTGCAAAACAATCACTTATTAAAAAGTCTTGTCAGGAAATGTCTATGGATTGCTCAGGAAATATTCGCCGGCCAGCGCAAACCTGTAATTTATGTTGCGCGCTATGGAAACGGGTTCTCATTTTGGAATTACGAAAGTATTGAAAGACGGTGAGACATTAACAGTGGGTGGATACCCACAGTCCAAAAACAACGGACGAATGTCCGTCGAAGCATCGCAAAATTTATTAGTTTTGAGATATGAAAATTAACGACAATTGGTTGACAAGTCCGTCGCAGCCGGAGTGTTTAGGGAGAATTTGGGGGGTGTATAATATTATACACTGCTTAAAATAATTTACCCATCTCGGAATTATTACCTTCGTATCACTTACATTACAAGTATCCAGCATTATGAGTTCCGAATATGGATGAATAGTTTACTGATCGCATAACTCAAGACAAAGTGACCCGTCCTGAAAAATATACTTCTCCAGATTAATATAGTAGTGAATTAGTAAAAATTATAAAATGAAGATGATTAGATTATTATTATTTTTCTCGTTCCTTTTTTTTCAATTGACATCTTATTCGCAGTATGTTCAAAGACATACTTACAGGATACAAAGTAATCCCACGTGGACCCTTGGGAGAGAAGACCAGATCGCTACAGCATTTACAAAATTGAGCGATGGTGGATTTTGCCTTGGCGGTCAACTGGAATATTGGGATCATTCCCATATACAGGATCAGGAATATGGAAGAGATTTTATTATGAAGATTGATTCTGATTTTAATTATAAATGGGTGGATAGTGGAATGATTGCTCGCGATTGGCCAATAGACGAAATAACATCTATAGTTGAAACAGTTGACGGCATAATTGCTGTCTTCGATTCAACGCATAATTTTAACTATTTTAGTTATCTGCATTCGGATTCAATTAATGGAAGTAGTGCTTGGAGTAAAGTGTTAAACATAGATACAAATTCTTACCCGATCTTTTTGAATAAAATATTTGATTTCAATGATACATTGTACGCATCAGGACTATATTATAACTATACCGTTTCCCAATCAATACCAACTTTTGTTGTGTTAAAATCAAACGGAGATACTATTTTGAAACGGGAATATTCTTCTTATATAGGTTATCCTGCCCAAATCGACATCCAGAAAGATGCTTTTAATAATTTATATCTATTGCTTCAGAACCAGGTTACGAATGTTATTTTACATATTGATCGGTCAGGATATGTGCTGTCTTTAGACACTATCTCAGCCCTTTCATCTTTTCCTAAAATAAGAGTTATAAGTCCGACAAAAATTTTATTGATGGATAATATTAACCAGTGGTGCTATAAGATATTGAACAATCATGGGTCTCTTATTGATTCCATATATGTTGGCTGTTATATAAACGATTTTTATACAGGAAATAATGGAAATATTCTCGCCTTCTGTCAAAGTAATTCAATTTCTATTTTTGGAACCGGCAATCATATTTTTAATATTGATAGTCTTGGAAACGTTCAATGGTCAATTAGGATTGACAGCTCTTTTATCTATTGTATTAATGAAATCAATTCGAAAATTTATGCTTCTGGCACTTCTGGCAACAGTGTTGACTTCTTAGAATTGAGTCCTCCAATTAGCCATGTACTAATTAATACATCATTGCCATTTATATGTAGTGGAGACAGTGTTTTGCTAACGGCATCTTTTGGTTCTCATTATTATTGGTCAACAGGAGATACAACTCAAAATATTTTTATCAAAGCTGGAGGAAATTACTGGGCATTTGTTGTTGACTCAGAAGGAGGAGGTGTCTTTTCAGATACTTTGACTATCAACGTTGATAATAATTCAATTAATCTGGGCAGCGATACAATGATCTGTGATAATACTGCGATAGTATTGGACGCAGGAGCAAATTTTAATTCATACCATTGGCAGGATGGTAGCCAATCGCAATTGTATAATATCCTGGCTACCGGAACAGATACATTAAGTTATTCATGTACTGTAATCGATAGTAATCAATGTTCTTTTTCGGATACAATGCAGGTAATATTTAATTCATGTCTTGGTGTGAATACAATAAATCAAAATAATCTATCCGTATATCCAAACCCCGTAAGCTCATCTTGCCAGATAATTTTTTCCAATTATGAAGAAACGAATTTCACATTATCTGATTTTACGGGGAGAATAATCGGAGAAGATGTTATTATAGGAACGTCACTAATTGAAATGAATGATCTTTCACCTGGAATTTATTTTCTTACCCTGAATAGTACTCAAGGTAAAATTATTAAGAAAATAATTAAGGAGTGAATAGAATTGTAATTTATACTATAGTTCGATAACTTTATTATCGCATCATATATTATTATTTTCGCCCGATATGTAGGTATATGTCATGTCTTTTACAAAATCGAACAAAACCTGATTATTTCGACTTGGAAACCTATGGCATCATAGGGAAATATAAGAAATCGCTGACAGCTTTCGCTGGAGGGTTTTGGGTGATTCGCTAAACGATGTTGTCTACGGAAAATAATTGACCATAATTCTCAATAATATTATTCTTCACTAATTTAATCGGAATAATTTACGACTTAAATTGCAAATATTTAGTTTCTATGTGGCGCTTTAAATCTTGCAACCCTGTATAGCTACAGCGATTATTTATTGTTTATGAATTAGTCAAACTCCTATTGAGATCTAAATAATAATTTGTATTTTTCGAAGGATACACATATTGAGTTTTTCCACGAGTGTTCGGTAAAATTTCTTAAATAAATGAAGTGTTTGCCATAACTCTTAATTGAATACGTTACACTATTAATTTGTATTTTAATAATGAGGAATTCTTTAGAAATATTTATTTATTTAATACTTACTTGTTTATCTGCTGAACTATATGGAGCAACGCCCATTGCCGGCTTTACAACTAATTCATGGAACATCGCACCTGGTGACACCGTTCTGTTCCAAGACACATCTCTAAATTCCCCAACATCCTGGAGCTGGACTTTCGAGAATGGAATTCCATCTACTTCTACCGATCAAAACCCGACTACGCAGTTTTATGTTCCCGGCGTTTATTCAATTCTATTGATAGTTACTAATACAGATGGCACCGATAGTATTTCAAAAAGTATTTTTGTTGCTCAGAAATATGTTTTTTGCGCGGAAAATGCTTACTCATTAACCGGCACCGTTTCGAATTATTTATCTCCTACTTCAAATGATTGTCAGTTTTTAATTTCTCCACCATGTGCTCAGGATATAACATTGTCATTCACAACATGTGATATTTATTGCTATGTTTCTCCAACCACCGATGATTACGATTTTTTAAATGTGTATGATGGGGATAATACTAATGCTCCTTTAATTTTATCTACAACTTGTAATAATATTCCTCCCTCTGTTACAGGTCATTCAGGAAAACTGCTCATTTATTTAATAGGTTATACGGAGGATAGTTATTTTGAAACTTCATGGACATCATCCTTTATTCCAACTTCTCCTCCGAATACTGCTTTTTATGTTAGCGATCCTGCTCCACCATTCCTGGCTCCTGTTCATTTTATTGATTCTTCTATCGTTGGAACATATGGATGGTTCTGGAATTTTGGCGATGGTAATTATTCAGTTGAACAAAATCCAAGTCATATTTACCAAACTACCGGTAACTATTTGGTGACTTTAATTACGGCTCAATGTAATGGAAGCGATACTGCAACGATGAATATTAATGTGCAACAGGAATCAATGCTTCAATTATCTGATACCATGTTCAACTCATCTTTATTTTGTATGGATACCCTAAACACCAATTTATGGATCAAAAATTCCGGCTTTGGCGATCTCGTATTTCAGTTTGCCGACAGCTCTGTATTTCCTTCCTGGCTATCTATTTCTCCTGATTCAGGAAATATCAGTTCGGGGGATTCATTAATGCTTGATGTGAATTTTAATTCTTATTCAATTCAATCTGGTAATTATGAGGCCAATTTGAATCTGCAATCAAATGATACAAACAATCTTCAAAATGTTTTGAACTTTTTACTTTCTGTTAATGGTTCTTCTTTTGCCTTATTTTCCGATTCATGTTTGTCGTATGACACCATCATCCAGCACACTCCTAAACAAAAAAAATTAATTG
>JANLRG010000686.1:0-3657 GCA_031361545.1 Bacteroidota bacterium | reverse complement strand
CAATTAGCTTGGGAACGCTGTGTAAAGCCTTGATTTTGAACGGCTTAGGTTTTTCTCAGCGGACGCTGTACATGGTTCCGACGTTTTTTGCGGATAAACCGATAGAGTTACTTTTAGGCGAGGGCATTGAGGCATGTCAATTAAATGATACTGTTTTAGGTCGGTGCTTAGATGCTATTCATAGCTATTGCTGCACCACGCTTTATGCTAACATAGCCCCCCAAATCTGTGAGCGATTGGGATTAAAGCCCAAAACAGTGCACATGGACAGCACAGATTTTCATCTTGATGGAGTTTATAATTCCCGATTAGAAGAAGTTGGGGAGCATGTGGTTCATATTCGACAAGGTTACAGTCGAGACCACCGCCCCGATTTGAACCAAGTTGTGTTGAATCTAATAGTGGATAATAAAGCGGATATTGCCTTGCATATGGCAGGATTAGACGGTAATACAAGTGATAAAACGGCATTTAATGAGACAATTAGAGACCATATCGGACAATTACAGGCAGTCTATTCGATTGATTACGTGGTGATGGATAGTGCTGGATATACCCAAAAGACAATAACAGATTGTGGAGAGACCATAAAATGGGTTAGTCGTGTTCCAGATACCCTGACGGAGAGTAAAGGAGAGTAAAAAAGCAATTGAAAGCCACTACGAGACTTGGATTCCCTTATGTGAGGGCTATGAATATGTGCCATTAAGTTCTAATTATGGCGATATTGAACAACGTTGGTTATTAATCTATTCACAAGAAGCGTTCAATCGAGAAATCATAACCCTAAAGAAAAAATACGCTAAGGAAAGCGAGAAAGAATATCAAGCTTTTTTAAAATTGACGCATCAGGTTTTTGAATGTGAAAGAGACGCTCAAAAAGCGATAGACAGGTTCGTTAAAAAGAGTAACTACTTGTCTTTCAATTGTTTATCATTTAAAGAAGTACCTGTTTTTGACAAAAAAGGGCGACCTAAAAAAGGCGCATTACCCGTTGCTATTCACTTTCAAATTCAAGCCAATGTATATTGTGAGTATTCCACATTTGAAACAATGGCTCATACAAAAGGTAAATTTATCGTTGCTACCAATGAATTAGACACGATAAAATTAGACAATGAAGCCTTTTTCAAAACCTATAAAGGGCAGTCAAAAGTAGAAAAAGGCTTTAGATTTCTCAAAGACCCTCAATTTATTGCCGCTACTTTATTTGTAAAAAAACCAGAAAGAGTAGAAGCACTTTTATTTATAATGACGCTTTGTTTGACCGTTTACGCCGCCATTGAATATAGAATTAGGCAAAAACTACAAACAGAAAATGAAACGCTTCCCAATCAGCTTGGAAAAGAAGTCAAAAACCCAACCGCCAGATGGGTCTTCGCCTGTTTTACGGGGATTCATGTACTTTATGACACTGAAAAGGTCTGTATCTTAAATTTTAAACCCTTACATCTGAAAATTTTAAATTTGCTCGGGCATAAATATCGAAAATATTATTTGCTCATTTAGCTGTGGGAAATGTCGGATCTAAAGTTATTTCGCTCCGATAGGTTTTATGACTCTTTGCACTCATAGCGCAAAAATAACATTTTTGTCATAGAATTGTCAAAGCGGAAATTGCTGCTTTTTATATTTGGAACAATACCGACTCTTTGTGCTTCTTTACCATTAGGTTTAGGTTAAAGTCAGACAGGATTGGGTTAAAGTCAGACAGGTTTTGGTTGAAGTCAGATAGGTTTGGGTTAAATCAAGACAGGTTTAGGTTAAAGTCAGACAGGATTGGGTTAAAGTCAGACAGGTTTTGGTTGAAGTCAGATAGGTTTGGGTTAAATCAAGACAGGTTTGGGTTAAAGTCAGACAGGTTTGGGTTAAAGTCAGATAGGTTTGGGTTGAAGTCAGACAGATTTAGGTTGAATCAAGATAGGTTTATGTTGAAGTCAGACAGGTTTGGGTTGAATCAAGATAGGTTTAGGTGAGACTGTTCAGAAAAACTATGTCAAATCGAAAATTATCAGAGAGGTGTTGTAGAAGCAGATAATTTTATTAATTTTGTGGTAATTGAAATGCCTACAAAATATTGAACTATCTTGTTGGCTCTGTAAAGAGCTTAATCGACAAGGTATCTCGAACATAGTTCGAGATGAATGTTTAGCCTTTCACGTGTTTCGTTGCCAGAAAAGTCTTATTTAGTATAGTCTATTAATTATATATTCTTTTGGAGAAGGCGACCTGATTTCATATACAAAGAATAAAATAGTAGGCATTTCTATTTTTCCTATTCAATGAAACTTAACCGAAAACATACCGACTTTATTGAATTATCTTTTCATAATATGCAGAACAAAGATGATTTGATTGCTCTTGTAAACTATATTAAAAAGACAATATTTACTAATTTATTACCTCCAATTAAACTAAATCAAGTAACTTTCCACGCTTATCATAATAAACTACGATATAAAACCTTTTCTATAAAAAAGAAAAATGGTAGTGAAAGGGAAATATCATCACCTCAAAAAAGATTAAAACTTATTCAAAAATGCTTGAATGTTATTTTAGAATGTGTTTATAACCCTCATGTTGCTGCTCACGGTTTTATTTCTCAAAGGTCTATAGTAACCAATGCACGTGTTCATACAGGACAGATTTATGTTTACAACATAGACTTAAAAGATTTTTTTTATAGTATTGACCAAGCTAGAGTTTGGACTTGTTTGAAAAACCCTCCATTCAATCTTAATGAAAGTAAATTAGAGAT
This sequence comes from Bacteroidota bacterium, assembly GCA_031361545.1. Taxonomy (GTDB): domain Bacteria; phylum Bacteroidota; class Bacteroidia; order AKYH767-A; family 2013-40CM-41-45; genus JADKIH01. The sequence goes on along the minus strand of JANLRG010000686.1, from coordinate 899 downwards.
AGCCAATTTAATTACTTCTCTATGTTGTGAAGAAATTGAAGTAGAACGGCTCACTGAAACGGGAGAATGGGCAAAAATGATTAGAAGTGTTTTGCCACAAGGTGCGCCGACTTCTCCTATTTTAACAAATATTGTTTCACAACGCCTTGATTACCAGTTGTATAAATTAGCTAAACGTTTTAATCTTAAATATTCTCGTTACGCTGATGATATTACATTCTCCTCTATGCATCATGTTTACAAGAAAGATAGTGAATTTATCTCAGAATTGCGAAACATTATAAAAGAACAAAATTTTTATATTAATGAAAGTAAAGTAAGACTTCAAACACACGGGTATCAAAGGCAAGAGGTTACAGGCATTGTTGTGAATGAAAAAGTAAATATTAAAAGAGAATATATTAAGGATATAAGAAGATGGCTATACTTGTGGGAACGTTATGGACATAATCGAACAAATGAAATTTTTATATTTGATTATAAGAAAAAACATCTTAATCTAATTAGTGAACCTAATTTTATTAATGTTTTAGGTGGTAAATTAGAATACTTAAAAATGGTAATTGGATATGATGATGATAGGTTTAAACAATTAAATAACCGTTATAATAAACTATATGATAAAATTCATCCCCCCTCAGTACTAATAGAAAAAAAAGCAATTAAAACCCAAACAAAGTTATATAAAAAAGCTAAAGAAGACACTATTGATTTGTCAAAGCATAAACCAAGAGATGTAACTCGCTTTTTGTCTTTGTTTGAAGTGGGTGAATTAAAATGGTTAACACACGGATTTGAAAAAGTGGGAATTGCACTTGACATAGATCAACTTATAAATAATGCGTTACAAGAATTTAATAAAAATACTGATCAATACATCATTCCAGAAAGCTTATACG
>JANLRG010000678.1:0-1085 GCA_031361545.1 Bacteroidota bacterium | reverse complement strand
GGAGTTATGCCGCATTAACGATGTATGATGAGTTAGAATATCAATTAGAGCAGATATTCGAACAACCGACTCTTGTTACCCCTACTACTACTCTCGGGCACATTTCGACGATCTCAACATTAATCAATCAAAACGATGCTGTAATATTAGATCATCAAGTGCATGCGAGTGTACAAATCGCAGTTCAGATTGTTAAAGCGAATGGTACGCATGTTGAAGTTCTGAGGCACAATAGAATGGATATTCTTGAAAGTAGAATCAAAAAATTGAGCGAAACTTATTCAAGAATATGGTACATGTCAGATGGCATCTATTCCATGTATGGCGATAGTGCACCCCTCAGTGAAATGCACGAATTGATGAACAAATATGAGAATTTTTGGTGTTATATTGATGATGCACATGGCATGAGTTGGGCTGGTGATCGAGGAAGTGGTTATGCTTTAAGTCAATTTCCTTCATTTCATGATCAACTCATTTTGGCTGTTTCACTTGTAAAAGGATTTGGCGTTCATGGTGGATGCTTCGTTTTCCCTAACAGAGAAATGCGGGATGTAGTTAGAAACTGTGGTTCTACCTTAATGTTTTCAAGTCCGATGCCTCCAGTTACCCTTGCGAGTTGTATTGAGTCAACTAAGATACATTTGACTGATGAAATATATGAATTGCAAGCAAAACTGATGGATAGAATTCACTATTTCAATCTCACCGCCAAAGGTTTAGGGCTTCCAATCGTGAGTTATGACAAAACGCCAATATTTTTTGTAGGATTGGGTACTCCTGAAAATGGATATGAAGTTTCGAAAAGAATGATGAAATTAGGTTTTCTACTTAATATAGCTGCTTTTCCTGCTGTACCTTATAAAAATACAGGCTTGAGAGCTAATTTATGCAATCATATTACTTTGGAAGATATTTTTGAGATGCTCACAGCCTTAGATTCTGTTATAAAATCTATGGAGAAAGATAAAATGATTAGTAAAACTGAAATAAATAAGGCTTTCGCTTTGGCAAGTGCTGTATAAGTACATTTGGTATAAAGTTTGTCATTATGTGTTTTATCATTCAGTATGATAAAACACATT
>JANLRG010000672.1:0-34005 GCA_031361545.1 Bacteroidota bacterium | reverse complement strand
GATGTTACTGGCAAAATAATTCATTCTAAAATAATAGAGACTGATTTGCAGACAGAAGAAAAAATAATTCTTGATGTCGATTGTATTTCAAATGGGGTTTATATTTTAAATATAGAGAATAAAAGAAATAAATACACTTACAAATTGGTCTATTGAAATAATTTGAACAACTTCGTTTTACAATTTCCATATTTACTATTTTATTCTAGACAGCCAAGATGATAGTAACTGCAATCTTTACCTAATTTTAAAATCATTTTTCTAATTTGTGTCAAAGGTTGTTCTATATTCATTAAATTTACCCCTTCAAATCCACTAAATTTTCCCTATCCACTTTTTGTTTTTATAAAACAATCATTTCAGAGGTGAAAATGGATTAAAACAAAATTTTGCAACTCAGAAATACCTTGGACAATAATTCGCCTTTAGAAACTCAGGATCAATTTGTCGGCAAACAGTTATATGCCTACCAGCAGAAAGCTATTGACGAAATTTTAAACCGTATAGAAGAACATCCCAGCAACTACAACCTTCTTTATCAACTGCCGACTGGTGGTGGAAAGACTGTAATTTTTTCAGAAATTGCTAGGCGTTACATTCAGAAAACAGGCAAAAAGGTTTTAATATTAACTCATCGTGTCGAGCTCTGTGGTCAAACTCATCAAATGCTCAATGAATTTGGCGTAAAAAATAAAGTGATTAATAGTGCTGTCAAGGCGATGCCTGTTCCCAATGATTATATGTGTTTTGTTGCAATGGTAGAAACACTAAACAACAGACTTCGAGATAAAATTCTAGACTTTGACAATGTAGGATTGCTTATTGTGGATGAAGCTCATTATAATTCTTTTGGTAAACTTTTTAAATTTTATGAAAAAGGAGTTGTCCTAGGCGTTACTGCAACTCCACTTAGTTCGAACATCAATTTACCAATGAAAGATAATTATGATGAATTGATCATTGGTGAGTCAATTGCATCATTAATTGAATTGGGATTTCTTGCAAAAGCAAACACATACAGTTATCATGTTGGTCTTACATCATTAAAAGTTGGAATCAATGGTGATTATACAGTAAGTTCAAGCGAACGGCTTTATAACAACCATGCAATGCAAGACAAGTTGTTGAGTGCATACCAGGATAAGTGTTTAGGAAAAAAAACACTCATCTTTAATAATGGAATAGATACTTCAAAACATGTCTATGCAACCTTCAAGCAAGCAGGTTATGATATTCGACATTTAGATAACACCCATTCATCTGTCGAACGAAGAGAAATTCTTCAGTGGTTTCGTGAAAAACCTAATGCAATTTTAACTTCTGTAAGCATTCTTACAACAGGTTTTGATGAACCAACAGTAGAGTGTATTATTTTAAATCGAGCGACGAAATCATTGACATTATATTTTCAGATGATAGGTAGAGGTTCTCGAATCTTAGAAAATAAAAAAGATTTCTCTGTCATTGATCTTGGTAACAATTTAAGTCGTTTCGGATTATGGGAAGCTGACATCAACTGGATGAGCATATTTAAATCTCCTGAATTACATCTTGAAAGTATTCGGAATGATGAAGAAATTGAACGGGCTTACAAGTATTTAATGCCAGAAGAAATACGAAATAAATTTAGCAAGTCGGATGATATAGATTTCGACATGAAAAAAGAACATGAAATTGCATTGAAAAATCATCACCGACCAAAAGTTGTTCTTGATCTTTCTTTAAAACAACATTCAAGAATTTGTATTGAGAATAGTAATAGCCTAGAAGAGGCTTTAGCATTAGCTGAATTATTAAAAGAAGAAATAGATTATCGCCTAAGAGTTTATTCTCGATGTCTTAGCAAAACTTCTGAGAGTTATGTAAAATGGCTTCAAGATGAATATAAAAGAAATTTGAAAGCCGCTTTGTTCATGAACAATTTGCAGCATTCAAAAAATCAAGAACCGATTGATGGATTAGAAAGTAATATTGAAGAACCACTAGATGATAATATAGAAATAGAGTAGTCACGGCTTCATACCATTTTCAAATGTGAAACATTTTTAGAAAACTCTCTCTTATTAAAAGTTGAATTTTACTTTCTTTTCCTTCAATTTCAAAAGTAATTGTAGAATTTAGAATTAGGGATAGGATTATTTAAAAAATATTCTATCTTTACGTATCTCTTTTTCTTTCATTTTTATTTTAATAGTACTTCGATGGATAATAATTTTTCCTCTCCCAAATCGACCAATGAAATCCAGCGACTTGAAGCAGTGAAATCTTGGGGGATACTCGATACAGAACCATCCCAATCATTAGACTCTATCACAAAGCTTGCTGCAGAAATTTGCGACACACCAATTGCGTTAATTAGTATCATTGATGAATATCGGCAATGGTTTAAATCTAAAGTTAATTTCGAAGTTCAAGAAACTCCCAGAGAATATTCATTTTGTCAGTACACAATTTTAGGGAAAGATATTTATGAAATTCCAGATGCAAAAAAAGATCCGCGTTTTATTACCAACCCTTATGTAATTGGCAACCCTCATATTCGTTTCTATGCAGCCGCGCCATTGATTGATCCCAATGGTTATGCTTTGGGCGCTTTATGTGTAATTGATCATAAGCCTCGGAAACTAAATTCAACTCAAAGACGACTTTTAAAAACACTCTCTGAAACCATCATTACTAATTTTGCTTTAACTAAAAGCACTATCGGTTTGCAAGACTCCATGAAAGAACTTGACAATTTCTTTTTGATGGCATCCGATTATATGTGCATTGCAAATATGCAAGGATATTTTGAAAAAATAAGTTCTTCTTTTGTCTCCAATTTAGGTTATTCTGAACAAGAGTTACTAGAAAATCCTTTCATGAGTTTTGTTCATGCCGATGACGTTGAAAGAACAATTCAGGCAATGAAGGATTTAAACAATGGTTCAAAGGAAATAATGTTTTTCATTAATAGATATAGACGAAGTAATGGGACTTATATTTGGTTAAGTTGGAATGCTTATCCACAAATGGATAAGGGAATAATTTTCGCAACTGCCAGAGACATTTCTGAATTCAAAAAAATTCAACAGTTAGAACTAGATAATATAAAGTTAGAACATGAAAAAGAAATTGCAGAGCAGAAAAGCAAGACACGACAAGATTTTTTATCTACCATGAGTCATGAAATTCGAACTCCGCTAAATGCTATCATTGGCATCTCTAATTTACTTAAGAAAAAATCAGATTCGCTTCCTGAAAAGATTGCAAAAGATATTGAGGTAATAAATTTGAATTCTAAAAACTTACTTTCCATTGTTAATGATATTCTCGACTATTCTAAAATTGATGCTGGCCAGATTAAACTCGAAGAAAACGAATTTAATCTCAAAGAAAATCTTACAGGTGTTATCACTTCATTTATTAATTCTGGAAGAAACTTTAATTCAACAGAATTAAAATTTAATTTTTCAGAAGATTTACCGGAATTCGTTTTTAGTGATCCTACAAGATTGAATCAAATATTAATTAATTTAATTTCCAATGCCTTAAAGTTTACACCAAAAGGTTCTGTTACACTCAATGCATTGCTAATTGCTGAAACTAAAAATTCTTTTTTGTTGGAATTTAGTGTAGTCGATACTGGAATTGGAATTTCAAGAGAAAAACAAGAAGTCATCTTTGAAGCTTTTACCCAAGCATCCGAAGTCACCACAAGACTTTATGGTGGTACAGGATTAGGACTTTCTATTGTAAAGAATTTGTGTAAAGTTTTTAATTCTACAATTAAATTAATTAGCAGGCCAGGCCTAGGGTCTAATTTTTATTTCGAAGTGGAATTGAAAAAACCTATTCCAAAAATTAGTAGTATTTCAAATTCAGTTTTCGAAAATAATGACAAAAAGTCAATTCATATATTATTAGTTGAGGATAACGAATTCAATCAATTGGTTGTTGTAGATACAATTTCAGAATGGGCAAATAATATAGTCATTGATATTGCAGTGAATGGAAAAATTGCAGTAGAGAAACTAATGAACAATGAATATGATTTAATATTGATGGATATTCAAATGCCAGTGATGGATGGGTATGAAGCTACCTCGATTATTCGTAACGAACTTCCTGTTCCTAAAAAGCACATTCCTATTCTTGGAATGTCCGCCAATGCTTTTATTGGCGATATTAATAAAGGAATGGAAGTTGGAATGGATGATTACATTGTAAAACCATTTGAGGCAAACAAACTATTCGAGAAAATAAATCATTTGCTAGTATCCAAGCCGGCCTATGAATTTCATAAGGCGAATGAAGAATAAAGTCTCCTACCCTTTTAACAATTTCTGTACAGCCGTTTTATTCCCATTTGAAATTCTGCAGAAATAAATTCCAGGAATTAATGAATTATCTTCATCAAAATGAAAGGTGTTTTCCCCTTTTTCAACTGCAATTTTTTCAGAGTGAATAACTGATCCCGAATAATTCAGTAACTCGACAAATACTTCCTCATTTGAATTCGTTATGAATACCGCATTGAAGAATGAGTCAAAAGGATTTGGACTAATTTGTTTGATTACTAATTCGTTTAAGTTTTCTTTTATTTTTAAATGGACCGTTTGAATTTCAGAATAAGTAAACTTCCCATCAAAATCGGTTTGTTTTAATCTGTAATACGATACACCACTGAGAGGATTATTATCAAATGTCTGGTAGCTTTTTTCAATTGTACTATTTCCAGCTCCAGGAATATTTTTAATTTCTGAAAATGAAATACCATCAGAAGACCTTTCTATTGAAAAATAATCGTTGTTAGTTTCTGTTGCTGTTCTCCATTGAAGCAATACTTCGTTCTCTTTCGATATAGCTTCAAAACTGATTAACTCAATCGGCAATGGATTTATTGAGCCAGAAGAAATTCCATAATGGCCCCATGTATTCATCGCCGAACGATTTCCTATCGGAGAAATAATAGATCCAGCAGCTGGTATGTGGATGCCACTAATTGTCCATGGACTTCCAGTTCCCGCTCGCCTTAGCACATGCAATTGTGTATAATCGGCAATTCCAGGAAACCCATTTGCATATAAATTCACAGACCAAATCCCACCACCATGGCAATCACACACAAATAATCAAAAAAGTAATGTAAGGAATTAAGACTTTTAGATTGCTTTGTAGTTAGTGGAACAACTATTTATAAAATATTTGAAAAAAGTTACAAAAAATTTCAATAGTTTCCGAGTTATCCTGATTAGGATAAGTGACTCTGAGACTCTATAGTTGAAAAAATTAAACCTCATAAGTAGATTCAATAAGAAAATTTTTATCTGAATTAACCGCGTAAAATAAAACCCCAGGAAAAATTCCCAGGGCTTATTTCAGATAATCACAAATTTCGAAAAATTATTTTGTTACTGCAGGTTTTGTCTTAGGATCTTTGTGCTCAGAAAAACGTTTGTCTGGTGATCCGTCTTTTTTCACATGTTTGTTTTTCTTAAAACGTTTGTCTGGTGATCCATCTGCTTTCATTGGTGTTGCTTTACTAGCAGTAGTTGTACTTTTTACAGCCGCTGGTGTTGCTGGTTTTTGTGCTGCTTTCTCCATCTGAGGTTTTGCAGGAGCCGTTGCCGGTTTTGCTGGCACTTGTGCAATTGTTGAACTAATACTCATCCCGAGTACTGCTGCCCATAAAATTAATTTTTTCATTTTTTGTTTTTTTAAAATATGGGACGAATTTCAAAATGAGAAATGAGGTGATTATGAAACATAGACGAATAACCTCTACTTGGCGACTTCCCTTCATTTAACCTTAATCTGATTGACGACTTTATACTTAAAAGCTTCTATAAAAAGCTCTGTCAACTCATTCCAAAAGAGTATTCATAATTGCAGTTTGTTTAAACTGCTACTACTAATCCTGAAAGAAATTCATTGAACTGCTTATTAAACCTCATTAAAATAAAAAGTCCCGCTGAATTTTTCATTTCATCGGGACTTTTCAAATTTTATAAAAAAGTTAGTACGCTAATTTCAGAAAATCGAGTGTAATTTTTTCTGTACTAAACTATAATCTTACTTCGAATGTTTATTTCCTTTGCCATTTTCATCGTGATCACCGTCTGTATTTTGTGGTCTTGAAGGCGAGCCTGCGTTAGAATGATGATTGCCGCCTTTATGCTTACCTTTTTTATCATGACCAAAATGATTTCCATTATCATGACGACCTTCATGGTTTCCGCGGTTTCCATGATGCTCACCATTCTCATTTCTGTCATCATCGTCTCTCTTTGGCTCAGCTGGTTTGCTATGAGGAACAATTATTGGCTTTGGTCTTGGTGCAGGAAGAGAAGGCGTTCCTGGAGTTGGACGTGTTGTTGGTAATTCCGATTTTGGTCTAGGTTGTGGAGAAGTTCCTAATGGTCTCGATGGTGCCGTCGGATTTGCGGGAAATGGTTTGGTAGCAGGGACCTCAGATTTCGGCTTCGTAGGCGTCACTGGAGGCAATGTTCCTGGAGTAGAAGTTCGCTGAGCGAAAATTACACTACCACTCAATCCTAAAAAACCTAGGAGAAATACTATTTTTTTCATGTTTATTTATTTTAAAAATTACTTCCAAAGGTCAATAATAATTTTGGTTTTGCTATGAAAATTAGAACTAATTTCAATAAACAAACTCAAATAATTTTAACTCCAAATCCTAAATTACTTAGAATGAACTTCGCCATTTTGCATTTCATTGAAAAAGAAAGTCTAGCCAACTCTTCTTAACATGAAATTCTCCTTGTTTAAGCTCCTTTTAGTCTTATTCAGTAAATTCTCGTTTTTCTATTGGTAGAGTTGGTATATATTTGGATTGATAATGATGGTTTATTCTAAATTGATTTGCGACTTTTGTGTTGTAGATTTATAAATCGCGCCTTCAATTGCTAAAATAATTTCCTCAGTTTCCCTTGTATGCTCAGTAATAAAAAATTATTTCTCCTTATTTGTACTTTAGCTTCAATCAATTTTGCCTGTACTCACAAAACTGAATTAACAGGACTTAAAGAAATTTCTTTCTCTTCCGACATTCAACCCATCATAGGAAGTAATTGTACTCAGAGTGGTTGTCACAGTGGTGGTGATCGGGTGTTCTCATTACAATCTTATAGTGATGTTATTGATAAGGGTGGAATCTCTGCAGGAAATCCTCATAGCAGTAAACTATATCAAGCGGTGAGTAATCACGGAACAGCCAATTTGATGCCGCCAGAACCATTGCCTATGCTTTCCAATGATCAAATAAAATTAATTTACGTTTGGATTTTGCAAGGAGCAAAAAAAAATTAGTTTGATGAAAAAAATACTATTCCTTCTTTTTCTAGTTGTTTCTCTCAATAGTTGTTATTACGATAACGTTGAAGAATTGCATCCTGCTATCGCTCCCTGTGATACATCTGGAACTGTTTCTTTCTCCAACGACATACTACCAATTATGCTTCATGGTTGTGGAAGTGAAAATATCGCCTGTCATCAAACTGATGCTTCTCAAAGTGGATACGGACTCGGTACTTATGATGATGTTATTTCAACTATCAACAACAGTGGTACTTTTTTAGAAACAATTGTGCACAGTACAACTATTAATTCTTCCAAGTGGATGCCTAAAAACTCTTCTGCCAAACTTGACAATTGTAGCATCCAGAAAATTGAAGCGTGGCTCAATAGAGGAAAGGCGAATAATTGAGAATTGTGAATTGTGAATTGTGGATTGAAGATTGAGGATTGAAAATTGTGAATTGAGGATTGTGAATTGAGGCTTGTGATTGTGATTCTATTGTTTACAAATTTTGAAAATTTTAATTGCATTTTTTGAACTAATCTTTATAAAATAAAAACCTTCTGACTTATTGGCAAGGTTAAAATCAGTTGTAGTAACATCTGATACTTTTTTCAAATCCACAACTCTTCCTTGCAAATCTAATAACTCACCTACATACTTCTCCTGAAGGGATAAATTCTTTATTGTAATATGATCGGAAGTAGGATTGGGAAACAAAACTAAAGTGTTTAAAGATGCTTCTTCAACCTCAACTGGTGAACAATAATATATTTCTCCCGACGTATCAGCAAAGCCTTCATACATTGCGAAGTAATATCCACTGAAATCGGTCAGCCCTAAAGTTATAATTGTATCCGTATAAACTTGATGTGTGTTATTAATTTGCGCAAAGAAATTGACAGAATTGTAAATGTTACTCACCGTATCTCCAGCTGGAGAAATTAGTTGGATAGAAGGATAGTTTAATTGTCCAATTCCGCCATTGAAGACTGAAATGTTTATCAAATTGGGATTACTGCTGTCATACCAAACGCTATCGACACACAAATCAGAAAAACTGAAATTTGAAAAACTAATTGGTCTTTCAAATTTTATCAAATTAGAGTTACTAATACTATCTTCTAAAACAAAAATTCCATCAGGATCAAGCGCCATATCAACTGAAAACTCTTGAACTATATTTGATGAATATAATCCACTCCAATTTACATTGCCATTCAGATTAAAAGATTTTACTTGAATATCATATCCAGCAAATCCATTTTGAATTCCTGCAATGATTAATAAATTGTTATAACCAATTTTTGCAACATTTAAATATTGATCTAGTCCCTCCATAGATTTCTTCCACAGAAGCTGTCCGGCAGAATTAAATTTATAAATCGTATCGGTTATACCAGTAACAATCACATCTTGATTCCAATCGACCAATACATCAAAAGCAATATCTCCAAACGGTGGTGGCGCCGGGAAATTATTATAGGTCCATTGAACGATTCCGACACTGTCTAATTTTACAAGTGAATAATTATTTTGTTTTAGTAAATAAATATTTCTCGTATCGTCTGTCACAATCTTATTAGCAAGAATGGTGGTGTCTATCAAATTAATATTTCCAAGAGTGTCAAAACGAATCAATGATGCTGCTGAAGAATGGTTAGCGACAATCATTTCACCAGTATTATCAATGTGAATGCGCTCTGGTGAAATATTATTTGACCATTTTTCAAAACCACTCAATGAAAATGTTGCAACACCATTACTGCATGCTGCGTAAAGTTGGTTGTTTTGAAATAGTAGTTGGAAAAAATTTCCAGTTAGAAAACTTGTTGTTGTGCCCCATTGAGAAATATAAGTTCCGGCTAAAGAAAACTTCACAATGATTGGCTGAAAACCTGCAATAGACATCAGCCCTCCCGCAACATAAATATAATCTTGATCATCCAAAGCCATATCAAATCCTCGAGGATTCCCGACTCCTGAATTATCGAAAGTTCTTTGCCATAAATGCTGACCGTTTGAATTAAATTTATTCAAAATCATTTTATTTTCTGTCGAACCACCAACTATTTTTGAATAGGTACTCAAGACGATTGGATTTCCAGAATGATCTACCAAAGTTCGTACGGGGTGTACAAAAGCTGAATCAGGTAAAGAATTTATTGTTTGTGTCCATTGTGGATAAGATTGCGCTCTTATTAGAGATGAAAAATGTACGATGAAAAAGATCAAAGTGAATATGTAAACGTTTTTATATGATTTCACAATATGAATTTGATGATAATGGTGGGAGATGAATATTTAATCCGACAAATTTGAATAAAAAATATTTTAATACTTCAATTACATTTGACAAACAAGGTACATTTTTTTCCTTTATATCTCATTCCTTATTTATCCCTCCGTACAAATCCACTTCATAAAAAAAGGGGTACAACTAATTAATTGTAACCCCTTTCGTAAAAACTTTGAATAAATTTACTGTTTATTACTTTTTTAGAAACTTTTTCATCATTAAAAATGATAATTTCAAAAAAAAGTCAATTGAAGACTCAATTATTAATGAACTATTTGCTTAATAAAATTCTTGAAAATAAAAGTCGGCCATCCAAATTTAAAGAAATTCATAGTGGATCAAGCGAGCCTATGTCTGCATCTAATTCAAAATTATTTAGAGTATCGCTACTTGCAAGATTAATTTAAAACGCGGAATTAGTACCAGCGTACCATAAAATTACCCGCAACTTTATTTCTAGTATTGTCAGCTGTTAAATTAACAGCATGCTGATTCTGAATAATGATTATATTGTTTGTATTGGTTGGTGCAACAATTGTAGTCGCCGTTCCTCCAGAAAATTTATGAAATGTGGATGGTGAATTCCAATTGGCGCTTGCATTTGAATGATAGTGATTGGCAGAAACACCGAAGGTATTCTGCACATGATTGAAATTGAAAAATACGGATAAACTAATCGATAAGATTACAATTAGACTTGCATAAGCTCGTGAAACCTGTTTCATACTTAAACGCATTTTGTTTTTCCGGACGTTTTTCATTTTGTTGCTTTTGTTATTCGTTACTTTTAAATCTATTTTCACTTTGTTCCTAGCAGATGCGTTAATAGTACGAAATGAATTTTCTCTAAAGAGACTTATCGCCTCTTGCAACTGCATAATACATTAAAAATAGAATCTAGTTTCCACTTAATTGAAAGGAATCTTACAACTCTCAATGGAATGTTGGAGTGAATTAATCTCACTTCTTCTAAAATTGAAATATTTTTTCGAAAAAATGCTATAGTTTTTTTAATGATTTACTCCAGTTTCAATATTTATCTTGCAAAACCCAAATGTTACATACTGAAATGAACTTCTAAATTGCCCGTAATATTATTGTAGAAAAAATTTTAAATTAAAGTTGCTAGTAAAATCACCTTTAATAATCAAAGGTGATTTAGTTTTTTAAAATCAACACACTAAAACTTAATTAGTTTGGATTTGTAAATTGAAAATTGATTTTCCAAAACAATAAAATATATTCCTTTTTCAAGGTCGTCCAATAAAATTTCTTGTTGATTGATTCCACGATCTGAATGTAACACCTCAGAATAAATATTTATTCCTTGCATGTTATAAATTTTCAAACTGAAATCTTCTTTCTGTTTTGCTCCATAAACAATTTTTACTTTATCTTTTGCGGGATTTGGAACTAGATAAAAAACATTGGCAGCAGATATTTCAATGGCAATTGTAGAAGAGTATGAAATTGTGCCATCATAATCAACTTGCTTTAATCTATAATATGAAATTCCCGGAAGCGGAGCGTCGTCAACAGATACATAATCATTTTGGATACTACTATTTCCTGCTCCGCCAACAATCTGAATCGCTTCAAAATCTCTTCCATCAACTGATCTTTCAACTTTAAAATAATTATTGTTTGTTTCACTGGCAGTACTCCAATTCAACACAACATTTTCACCATTAACTTTCCCTTCAAAATTAATTAACTCTACAGGAAGAACTGTACAATTTAAAGATGCTCCAGCCGTCAACAACCAGTTTAAAGTAAATCCACTTCCGCCAGGTGTCCATTTGTTAACCAATAAATAATAAGTTTGTCCAGCAATCACAGGCAATTCATTCACCCAAGCATTTCCACAAACATCTTCGGCTACATCTGATCCATTGTTGGGTGTTCCACAAACTGCTGTATTTGTTGAGAGGTTCAATGCATTATTCAAACCTGTACTTCCAGTATTTGCAGCATAAGAACAACGAACAGGTGATCCAAGTCCGGCACACGTTGATGAAGAATACAATGCAAAATCGTAATCATCAGCCGTTACATTCGGTGCAATCGTCAATCCTAAATTTCCAGATGTACTAATTAATATTTTATACCAGTTAGAAAAATTTTCCGACAACACACATCCTCCGCCGCCGTCAGAAACGATTCCAGGTCCTGTACTTGCATCAGTGAATGATTGATTGCTACAAATTGCTGTTGGTGATTTACAGTCACTGTTGTCTGTTCCGTTTGGACCATTCGGACAAGTAATACAATCCAATGTCGCCACCCATCCTGCTCTGTTTGTAGTAGCATCTGAATTAAAAACAAATGTCAAGCAACCACTTTGATCTGTTGAAGTATATGGTCCTAATCCAGCAGCCATACATGCTTGATAGGTGGATGCTGTTCCATACCAAGTAGAACTTGCTCCAAACTGAGGACTATTTTGCGTTGGTCCGTTCAAGACAATTAGGTAGTCTGTTAAGAATGCACCTGCAGGTCCTTGAAGATCCAATGACCAAAAATTAGCACGTAAACATTTTCCTGCTGTGTTGGGGCAAAAAGTTCTGTAAACTCTATTAATACTATTCGAATAATTTCCGCCTACACCACCATTGTCTGTAAAAGTTCCACCACAAGTAGAAACCATATTTGTACCTACATAGGTATTCTGTAAACCAGTAGTCGGTTGAGTATATGTGGCTGAACCGGCTGGGGGTGTCGGACAATTTTCACAAGATACAATTGCTTCCCAACCTGCGGAGTTGGAGGTACTGTTTGAATAAAAATTCACAGTGATACATCCTGATGAAGCTAGAATAGTTGGTGGCAATGTTGTTCCTGTATAAACTCCAATTAGTGGCGATGCAACAGAGTTTCCATCATACAAAGTAAGAACATCACTATTTCTAAGATCGATTGAAGTGAAAACTATTTTGAGGCAACTACCAGCATTCGAACAAAATGTTTTAGTAAAATTTTGATTGTTAGAATAATTTCCTACTGGTCCGCCGCTGTCATAAAACAAAGCTGAACACGTACTAACTGCAGTATTATTATTCATCAAAATTGATGTACCACAAGCGACACAAGAAAAATTAGCCACCCAACCAGATTTTGTTGTGCTGGCATTGGTTACAAATTTAAAAGTTAAACACCCACTTGAGGAAGTAATTGTTCCAGGTGATGTATTTCCTGAAAAAACTCCTATTACAGATGAAGCTGTTGAGGGTCCATCGTAAATTGTTAGAATATCGTTTCCGCTTTGGGTAGAGAAATTTGTAAAGGTAATGCGAAGACAATTACCTGCATTAGAACAAAATGTTTGAGTGACATTCAAATTGTTCCCATAATTGCTTGTCGCGCCTGGATCATAAAAAGTACCGCTACAAGTATTAATTGTACCAGCAGCCATAGTATATGTTTGTGAATAACTCTTTTGTTGAACGAACAAACAAAAAAAGAAAACCAAAACGACCTTACAAAAATAGTGTATAGATTTCTTCATGATAAAAAATAATTGAGAGAAAACTAAGCCTCTCCAGATAGTGATATTCCTCTAAATTAATAAATAATGCTTTACTTCCACAGAGAATTTTACCAACAGCCAATTTTCATTGGTAAAACAACCGAAAAGCTCCTACAATTGCCCTGTTTGAGGGGTCTAAGCATAAATTCGTAGTTAAAAAAAATCTATTTAGCATTAAAATAGCAATAGATTCTGAAGAAATAATAGCTCCAAAATTAAAGTTTAAACAGGCAGCATTTTTTATCTTTGACCACATTTAATTTTATGCATTCTATCATTTCTCTCTCTTTAGGATACCTTGCCTCACTCCTTCTTGCCATTTCTTTGTTGGTCAATAATAACATCCGTTTTAGATGGCTGAATAGTTTTGGTTGCTTAGCGTTTATTTTATACGGACTAACAATAGATGCTTTTCCAATAGTGCTAACCAATTCTCTTTTACTTGCTATCAACCTTTATTTCTTAATAAAAATTTATTGGCGGCAAGAGAAATTTGAGCTGCTTGAATTTAATATTAGTGATCAATTGATTCGACGCTTTCTGACATTTTATAATAACGATATACAAAATTATTTTCCAGATTTTATAATTGAAGATAAACCAAACGAACTACAGTTTATCATTCTTCGCGATTTAGTGATTGCAAATATTTTTGTTGCGTCCTTGTCAACGGATGGAACTGCAGAGGTTAAAATAAATTATACCGTTCCTAAATACCGCGACTTCAAAATAGGAAGGTTTATTTTTGAAGAAGAAAATAAATATCTCAAAGACAATGGAATTAAATACATTGCATACAGAGAAGTAAAAAATAAAAACCATGAACGATTTCTAAAAAGAATGGGATTCACTGAAGACCAAAAAAACAATTTTGTATATTCTAAAAAAGTTGACTAATCCAAGTTCGTTTTACACAAAAAATATTTTTTTACATCAACATCAACGAATATGCAACTTGAAAAAAAACCTAAACCCAAAACAAATTCAATTACATATATCGTAATTATTATTTTTTGTTTGCTTGCGCTTGGGATTAAAAAATGCAATCAACATTCTAATACCAATCGCCCAACTAAAACTTCTATTAGTGGTGACTGGAGATATCATAAACTGATTTACACAAAACATGCTCGTTGCAGAATGGATTGTCGGGACATCACCGAATCAGAGGTAGAATCTATTTTAGAAAGCGGAGTTGTCAATGAAGCAAAAAGTCAGGAAGAAAACGATGAGTCTGCTGGGCAATGTCCCACTTATGCTTTAGAGGGGACGACAGCAGACGGGCAACATGTACGGATTGTTTATGGAGCATGTGATAAAATTACAAAAGTCATTACAGCAATTGATCTTGGAGTAGAACATCAATGCAATTGCCACTGATTAAAGAGTCAATTAGACATCGTTGTAATCAGAAAACTTTCTATCGAGCAGTATAGGTTTCAATTCGTTGCCAACATCATTGCTGAAAAAACTATTTATAGTCTTCCTTATTATTGAAAAACTTTCGATTACTCACATAATTTTCAGACCTTGCGACCATGGAGCATTTCGGTTTTGATATATTCAAATTAAGTGAAGAGTTATTAGATGGGTTGTATCACATGGGTTATGATGAACCCACGCCAATTCAAAAAAGTGTTATACCAGTAATTATCGAGGGTAAAGATGTTTTAGCATGCGCTCAAACTGGCACAGGAAAAACTGCGGCTTACCTTTTACCCACACTTGATAAAATTTCAAAAAATAAAACTCCTCATACAGCAGCTTTGATTTTGGCACCAACGCGGGAATTAGCTGTGCAAATTGATCAGGCTTTTCAAGGATTTGCCTACTATACTCATGCAAGTTCAATTGCAGTTTACGGTGGTAATGACGGTTTTTCTTTTGACCGAGAAAAGAAAGCTTTGATGGAAGGAACTTCGGCAATCATTGCTACTCCAGGAAGACTGCTAAGTCACTTAAAACTTGGCTATGTAAAAATGGATTTGCTAGACACGTTGATTCTTGATGAAGCTGACAAAATGTTGGACATGGGATTTTACGAAGACATTATGACGATAAATCAATTTCTTCCTGCGAACAAACAAATTCTCCTTTTCAGCGCGACAATGCCTGTTAAGATCAGACCTCTTGCAAAAAAACTATTGCGCGAGCCTGTTGAAATAAATATTGCTGTTAGTAAACCTGCAGCTGGTGTTGATCAAAAATCATATAGTGTTTATGATGACAATAAAAACAATTTAATTGTTCACTTATTAGATGGTAGAGAAATCACCAGTATTTTAATTTTTGCTTCGACTAAAATAGCTGTGAAAAACCTGGAGAAGGAATTAATTAGGAGAAAAATTTCAGCGGCGGCCATTCACAGCGATCTTACCCAAGAAATGCGTGAACAAGTTTTGCTTAATTTTAAGAATAGAAAAGTTCCAGTGCTTATAGCAACCGATATTCTATCGCGAGGAATTGACATTGACAACATCGGACTAGTTATAAATTATGATGTTCCTGGCGACGCTGAAGATTATGTACACAGAGTTGGAAGAACAGCGCGAGCTGAAACTACCGGAGAAGCTATCACTTTTATTAGTCCGAAGGACCAATCAAGATTTGTACAAATTGAAGAGTTCATTGAGATGATAATTCCAAAAATTAATTTACCTGAAATTGTAGGCAATCCACCTACATGGAATCCAACAACAAAATCTCAAGGTTCAGGATTTCATGGCAAAAAGAATACTGGCTTTAAAAGAAGGAACTTTAAGAAGAAAAATTAACGACTTATTTGAAAAGGAGAGAGTTTTTTTTCACTTATAGATTCAAAAATTCTGTGGCCTACTTAATGAAGGAAGAATTAATCTTGAATATTTTGAAATTCTATAAAAGCGGCTCGTCATCGTTTCTCCTTTTTGTGTTTGTTAAAGTTTTTACCTCTTAGAACATTACTGAAAGTATTTATGATGTTTGAGCAAAAATGAAAATTTTTAAAAAGAATTTATAACGCCTTTAATTAATTGTATCGCTCCTTAGACAATCGCTCCAAAAAAAACAATTCCTACATGAGCAAGAATTAGAATCGTTCCGCCGCCACTCCACAATAATCCAACTACAATATCGTGATTCGCTTTCTTTCTTTTAGCTTCAGCGAGTTGGCCCATTAAAGTTTCAACAACAAAAGAAGCTTTCTCTCTGATCAAACCATTTTCCACCAATACTTCAACAACTTCTTCTGGATTGTTTCTTCTTTTCACTAACATGCTCGCAGCTTCATCATAGATGTTGCTATTTTGTTTTATTTGTATTGCTTGTGCATCTTCCATAGTATCGAATTTAAACAGACTCTTTTTCTTCTAAAACTTCCTCTTTTTTAAATTCAGATTCTTGAACAGTTGGCAAAACATTTTTAGACCTTTTTCCGAAAAACTTCTTGATAGCACCAATGGCCGACACTATTGCTAAGACAATAGCTTTCCAAATTTTTAAAATAAAGAATCCTAGTTTAGCTAATAGACCTGTCTTTACTAATACTCCCCCTGCAATTAATCCGGCTATTCCATATTCAGCTATCTTGTCGTTGCTCTCATCAAAATCTTCATAACGATTTCCATAAATAAAATTTGTGCTCGCCATGATAGAATTAATTTTTGTTTTTATTTCTTGCAACTGGTCGATACTGGCTACTATATTCATGACCAACACTCCTTTTCTGCCGAGCATCCTGACATTATAATTTAAAGTGTGTATATTTTCTGGCCCTACTGTAATATCTTTTGCCCAATGCAACTTGTGATTCGCTTTGTCATAGAAAGGTGTTTGTGCCCAACCCACCAAATGCATTGCATCATATCCTCCTTTAGTGCGCTCTGTATTACCAGCATCTGTTTCTTCTTTCATCGTTTTCAAAAGCTCATCGTATTTGATTTCCTGCGCGTCATCATCTTTCACATGGCCATCTTCTTCATAGGTGAAAACTACAGCCCATAATCGCTCATCAGTAATCTGTAAATCGTTTGGAATTATAACGCCTAATAGATTATCACTGGAAGGGTTGTTCCATAAATCATGAAGCAACTTATTACCATTCTGAGAATCTAACCAAGCAAAATTTCCAGTTGCTTTTACTGTTGCCAGCCTCTCACCCAAATTAAAAATTCCTTGCTGATATTTTATCGAAGCTGCAATACTGTCAATTTTAAAAGCTTCCGAATTGGATTTCATTTCTATTGAATCGGAAACAATATTGTTGTCTTCTTTTTTGTCAGCAAAAGTATTTGGAAGAATTGCGCAAATACAAAAAATAAGTAAAACTAGTTTGGCAGACTTAAATACTCGCATCATGGAGAATGGTTTAAAGTTTAGCTGAAAAATCAAAGAAACTGGCACATTACTGGAGGTAAGAATAAAAATAAATTTCTATTTACGCAATCCTATTTTAAAATAATATGGGCTGAATTTGTTTAAAATACTATATTAAAAATTTAGAAATCATTTTCAGTTCTTACAAGGGCTTTTAAAAATTCAATTCGCTTCATTCAAAAGTTCTTCCAACTCCTTATTCAAATCAAACTGAAGGTCTTCATGCAACTTGAAAATAGCGGCATTTATTTTCTTTACTTGATTGGCGAACAAATTAACTAAGACAGGACTATCGTAATAAGGAATTCCAGAGCTGACTAAATTCCTACAAAAGTGAATTAGTAAAATAGCTTCTGTCTCCTTATTTCCCGAGAAGCGACAATTTTTGTTAATCATTCTCAATATTTTTCTCAAACTCTTTTTAGCAATGTATAAATTGCTTTTATTCATTTCTTCAAACAACTTTTCAATATCGATTTTAATTTTTTCTCTAAAACCTTCTTCATCATCCGCCTCATTTAGTAGATAGTCCAATAATTCTTTATTTTCTTTCTTGTGCTTAGAAATTCGTATACAAATTTCAGCAATCTTCTTTGGAGGAAGAAGTTGCAGTTGTTTGTTAAGTTCGGAGATTGAAAACACCTTTTGAAAATTTAGAATTGAGAATTGAAGATTGAGAATAAAGTAGAAAAATTAATTGAGAATTGAAGGTTGAGAATGAAGTAGGGTAATTAATTGAGAATTGAAGGTTGAGAATGAAGTAGAATAATTAATTGAGAATTGAGAGAAACTAATAATTAATAAGTAAAAAGTAATACTTATCTATTCATTCTTACTTATTACTTTTTACTTTTCGTCTACTACTTTTTACCCAATCCGTATTACTTATTACTTCTTCCTTATTTCCCCTATGACCTATGACTTCTGACCTATCACTTATCACCTATTCTCTGTTTACAACAACACAAACCTGATCAACGTCGCCGTTCATTGGTGGGGTCATCTTTGTTAATGAAACTTCTACCTCTTCTATAAGTGGTAATTCATTTTTTAAAGCTTCCGCAATTCGTGCAGCTACATGCTCAATTAATTTTGATCGCACTTTCATTTCTCTCACCACAATTTCATGCACATCGCAATAATCAACAGTAGAAGAAAGCTCATCATTTTTTTCTGCTTTGTAAAAATCTGCTGTGACTTTTATTACAACTGAATACTCCCCACCAATTTTACCTTCTTCAGGCAAACAACCATGATATGCATAAACTCTAATTGGTCCGA
The DNA here is from genome assembly GCA_031361545.1 of Bacteroidota bacterium. Classification (GTDB taxonomy): domain Bacteria; phylum Bacteroidota; class Bacteroidia; order AKYH767-A; family 2013-40CM-41-45; genus JADKIH01. The sequence goes on along the minus strand of JANLRG010000672.1, from coordinate 15,246 downwards.
TAATAATGACTCCCATTTTATTCTCTAACTAATTTGTTGAATAGCTATAAAAAAATTCTTCTGAAATTATTTACTCTCTTTGACTTGCTCCTTAGCCCAACTATCTTTCAGAGTCACCGTACGGTTGAAAATATATTTGTCCGATGTCGAGTCTAGATCAACGCAAAAATATCCTTTTCTCATAAACTGAAATTTATCTCCAGCGCTTGCACTTTTTAGGGATGGCTCTGCGAAAGCTTTATTAATCACTACTAAACTATTCGGATTTAAATGGTCTTTAAAATCACCCTCCGCTGAGTTGGGATCTTCTGGTAAAAATAATCGGTCGTACAATCTCAACTCACACTCAAAAGAATGAGCTACACTTACCCAATGAAGTGTTCCTTTCACATTGATGCCACTCGTATCATTTCCGCTTTTACTTTCAGGAATATAATTACAATGCACTTCTACAACGTTTCCATTATCATCTTTTTTATAAGATGTGCATTCGACAATGTATGCATGTTTCAATCTTACTTTCATTCCAGGCCCGAGTCTGAAATATTTCTTGGTTGGGTTTTCCATGAAATCATCGGCCTCTATGTACAACTCTCTGCTAAAAGGAATTTCACGCAGACCACCTTTGTCGTCTGCTTCAGGATTATTTTCTCCATACAGAATTTCTGTCTTTCCCTCTTCGTAATTATCGATGATTAATTTAATTGGGTTAGTGACAACCATCACTCTTCCCGCATTTTTATTTAAATCTTCTCGAATAAAAAATTCCAACAAACCAACGTCGATTAAATTTTCTCTTCTTGCTATTCCGATTCGATCACAAAACTCTCTTATACTTGCAGGAGTATAACCACGGCGGCGATAACCACTAATTGTAGGCATTCGCGGATCGTCCCAACCTGTAACATGTTTTTCATTCACCAGCTGTAAAAGTTTTCGCTTACTCATTACAGTGTACGTCAGATTTAATCTTGCAAACTCAAATTGATGGCTTGGAAAAATTTCCAACTTCTGAATGAACCAATCATAAAGCGGACGATGAACTTCAAACTCAAGAGTACAAATAGAGTGTGTTATTTCCTCTATAGAATCACACTGCCCATGCGCAAAATCGTACATTGGATAAATACACCATTTGTCACCAGTACGATGATGTTTAGCATGTTTTATTCGATACATTAGCGGGTCGCGCAACTGCATATTCGGAGAGGCCATGTCCACTTTAGCACGTAAAGTTTTTTCTCCATCTTTAAACTCGCCATTTCTCATTCGAGAAAACAGATCCAAGTTTTCTTCAACAGTACGATTTCTAAAAGGACTATTCGTTCCTGCTACAGTAGGAGTTCCTTTCATAGCAGCAATTTCTTCAGCTGTTGAATCATCAACATAAGCCAATTCCTTTTTTATTAACGCTACTGCAAAATCATAAATTTTTTCGAAGTAATCGGATGCATAAAATTCATTATCCCATTCAAAGCCTAGCCACCGAATATCATTCTTAATACTTTCTACGTATTCCGTGTCTTCAGTGACAGGATTCGTATCATCAAATCGGAGATTCGTTTTCCCTCCGAACTGATCAGCTAGTCCGAAATTTAAACAAATAGATTTCGAGTGTCCAATGTGCAAATATCCATTTGGCTCTGGCGGGAAACGAGTTAAAACTCTGCCTTCATGTTTTCCATTTTTAACATCTTCTGCTACTATTTCTTCTAGAAAATTTGGCCCTCTTTCAATTGACATAACTTAATTATTTAGCAGAATTTATCTGCATGATCATTTTTAAACCATTATCGATTCTATTTTCAACTTCATCTTTCCCCAATAATTCTAACATACCTAAAAGATCGACGCCCATTCCTACTCCACTAATGATTACGCGAAGTAGCTGCATAATTTCTCCAGGCTTCATTTGTAAAAGAGTTGCTGTTTCTTTTATTGTTTGTTCAATTATTGTCAAAGAAAAAAATTCTGTTTTCTTAAAATTCTTGACTAGCTGTGAAAAGAAAACTTCATACTCTGGTTTCCATTTCTTCAAAATAATTTGTTCTTCCAAAGTTGTTGGAGATTCAAATAAGTAATCTCCTTTCTCAATAAATTCATGCTCAAACTGGACTCTTTCTAGTAATAGTTTGACAACATTCTCCAAATAATCATTAGATAAACGACGGTCATTTAAATGGTAGGAATATTTTTTTTCTACCATGGGCTTGAGCAAATTTGCAAGCTTTGTAATTGGTTCATGACGCAAATATTGTTCATTGAACCACTTTGTTTTTTCGGGATCAAATTTTGCTCCGCTCTTGCTGACTCTTTCCAAAGAAAAAATGTCAATCAGTTCACTTAGTGAAAACATTTCTTGATCACCGCTACCATGCCACCCTAAAAGCGCTAGCATATTTATAAAAGCAGCTGGGATGTAATTTTTTTCTCGATAACCTGATGACATTTCACCTGTAGCAGGGTCCGTCCAATTTAATGGAAAGACAGGAAAGCCCAACCGATCACCATCGCGTTTGCTCAACTTTCCATTGCCATCTGGTTTAAGTAATAGTGGAAGATGAGCAAATAGAGGCATGACATTTTCCCATCCTAAATATTTATACAACAAAACATGTATTGGTGCAGAAGGCAACCATTCTTCACCACGAATGACATGCGTAATTTGCATCAGAAAATCATCAACTACATTCGCTAAATGATAGGTCGGCATACCATCACTTTTGAAAAGAACTTTGTCGTCTAACTCTGATGAACTAACAACTACTTCCCCTCTTATCAAATCGTGAACAACCACTTCTTCATTGATTGGAATTAACAAACGAATTACAAAATCTTGTCCTTCATGAATTCTTTGGTCCACTTCCTCACTGGCAAGTGTTAAACTATTAATAAGATTATTCCGAGTAGTAGAATTATAAGAGAAGGCTGATTTTTCAGCTTCCATTTTTTTACGCAATAGATCTAAATCTTCTGAACTTTCAAAAGCATAATAAGCGTGCCCAGTAGCGACTAATTTCTCGGCATACTGACGATAAATTGCCATTCGATCACTTTGACGATAAGGAGCAAAAGGTCCGTCACCAAAACCAACTCCTTCATTGGGCTGAATTCCTGACCATTTTAATGCTTCTATTATGTACTCCTCTGCTCCCTGAACGTAACGATTTTGATCTGTATCTTCTATCCGAAGTATAAAATCGCCTCCATGTTTTTTGGCAAACAGATAATTATAGAGAGCAGTACGGACACCACCAATATGCAAAGGCCCAGTAGGACTAGGGGCAAAACGAACGCGGACTTTTCTTTCCATAGAGTTTTGTTGAAGGAGGTCAAAGATATAATTTTGAAGACGGATTTCAGGCAAATTTTCGATTCAAAAATATGTATTGATAAATTGGAGGATGGTAAAGAATCAAGAAAAATCAATTCATAAAAACTGAAAAAAAATGTTTAAGCATGTTGCTATTAAAATGTAAGTGATTTTTAGTCATTACAATCCCTATAATTCAAAATATTGGCTGCCATCGTACTTTATTTGGGAAAGCAATGGCGATTTGAAAAGACCAACGGTTGACTCTTGGGATTTTCTTCGGTTAGACTTATTGTGAACTCTTCATCAGGCTATTAATAAAAGGATAAAATGATAATGACTCATTCCAAAAACATAGAAAATCTTCAAAAAAAACTAAAAAAAACATTCCAAAAGTTACCTGCCAGTTTATAAACCACTGATGCACTTCCTTTTTAGGTTAAAAGGTTAAAAACATAGTTAAACAGTCCGGTTTTGAATATTTTATTTGTAAATTCGGCCTTCCAAAAAAGAAAATACTCAAACTTAAATATCTCTAATCAAACCAAATCAACTATGAAAAAAACTACTTTATTGTTTGCTCTGGTGTTTGCTTCTTCGGCCATATTTGCCAAAGGTGGACAACCATCAGAAAACGCAGGCGGGTCATCAATTAAAATGACGCCTTTCAATTCTAATTCGCATTCGGCTGCTCGTATTGCACCTAGTTCGAATCATTCAAATGCATCTTTCTATTCAGAAGATTTTTCTGGAGGAGCAATTCCAGCAGGATGGACAAATGTTGATGCATCTACAGCAGCAGGTGGCCGTGTTTGGACTTACACTTTAATAGGTGCAAAAAGTACTGAGGCACTTAGCCCTACAGGAACTACAGCAGGAAATGGTTACATCATGTTTGATAGTGATTCATCAGGAGTTAGTGTTGGTGGAGAGGATGCCATTCTTACAACAGCTGCTATCAACTGTACAGGTCACACTACCGTTCGTCTTGCTCTAAATGAATTCTTCCGTCAGTATGTTGCAAGTACAGGTACAATTTCTATCAGTAATAATGGTACAACTTGGACTCCAATTCATCAGGCAGAAGCTGGGTTAACAACAGCAATTCCCGCAACTAGTAATCCAAAAGCTATTGATCTAGATGTAACAATGTATGCAGCTAATCAAGCGACAGTTTACTTGCGTTTTGAATACGTAGGTGATTGGGATTATTATTGGATGATAGATGATATTCAACTTTATGAAGCTTCTGCACAAGATGCAGGAATTGCTAAGATCTCAACAAACTTTAATGGTTGTTCTTTATCTGCTACTGAGCCTGTAACAGTTTTAATCAAGAATTATGGGTTCAATGCAATTACTAATTTCAATGTAACTTATGTAACTACTAGCTCACCAGCAGTTACTGAAGTTTATACTGGATCAATTGCCCCTTTCGATACAGCTAGTTATACCTTTACTCAAACTGCAGATTTCTCTGCACCAAATTTCTATGGTATCCAATCTTATACTGGTTTAACTGGTGATGGATTTAATTCAAACGATACTTCTGTTTCGGCTACATCTTCTTATTCACATGTTGACTTAACTCTTGGCGCTTATACACAAGGTTTCGAACCAACTGATGATTACAGTGGTTACACTTCTGAAGATATCGATGCTGATGGCGTAGGGTTTGATGTTTCAACTGCTTATCCTCATAACGGAGCTCAATGTATCCGTAAAGCGGGTAGTGGTGTGGCCGATGATGATTGGTTATATTCGACTTGTATTGACATTGGTTCAACAGGAACGTATGCATTATCATATTGGTATAAAAACTTTGAATTAGCTGCTCCGTGTAGTCTTGAAGTTTACATGGGCACTTCTAACTCAAGCGCTTCAATGACAAACTTAATAGTTCAAAGCCCAATCCCTGGCGATACGACCTATCAGCAAACAGTTGCAAATATTGCAGTTCCTGCAGGAACATACTATGTAGGTTTCCACTTCTATAGTGCAGCTGGTTCTAGCTCTCTTCGTTTAGATGATATCAACATAGATTTCAATAATGCTGTAAATAACATTTCGACTTCCACAATCAGCGTTTATCCAAATCCATCTAATGGAAAAATCAACGTTGTGAATACAGATAAGAATGTAAAAGATTATTCAGTGGTAGTTTACAACTCTCTTGGAGCCGTTGTCTACTCTCAACAATTTACTAATCTTTCTAATGAGCAAATTGATCTTGGAAATCAACCTTCAGGAATTTATTCTGTTCAATTAAAATCTGCAAAGAACACAATCAACAAATCAATTGTGATTGCAAACAACTAATCTGTTTGCCAGATAAAAAAAAGAGGCTTCTCAAATGGGAAGCCTCTTTTTTTATACTAAGATTTTCTTGTAATTGAATTCTACTTTTGTTAAAACGTAATTGACATGCTAATATAATTGAATGCTAACTTTTCGTATGACAAAATCTGCCGAAAACACCAAGCGGAAGTTTTAATCCTGTCGTTGAATTTAAAAACAATTCACCTGTGTGAACGTCTTTAAAATCTCTTAGTAAATTTTCAACCACAAGAGATGAGAATCCCAATGAATACGTATTGAGAATTAAAAATCGTTCTTCGTCATCGAGTAATTGAAAAACAAGATGCATCATTTCATTAATCATTTCTTCTAACTTCCACTTTTGACCTTCTGTACCGTTGCCATAGGCTGGAGGGTCTAAAATGATTCCATTGTATTTCTTTCCTCGCTTCACTTCCTTTTTTACAAACGACATAGCATCTTCAACAATCCATCGAATGTCTGAAAGTTTACTCAACTCCATATTTTCATTCGCCCAACTCACTACTTGCTTAATTGAGTCGAGGTGAACTGTATCGGCTCCTGCAGCTTTTGCAGCTAATGAAGCGCCACCAGTGTAGGCAAAAAGATTCAAAACTTTGGGTTGAGGAGTTTTCATGCTCTTCACCGATTGATAAATGTAATCCCAATTGGAAGCCTGCTCGGGAAAAATACCGACGTGCTTAAAAGATGTAAGCGCTAATCGGAAATTAATTTTTGGTCCATTTGCAATTGGATAATCGATGTTCCATCGATCGGGAGCATCGCGCTTTTTTTCCCAGTCACCACTTGAAGAAGATCTTGGAATAAAATGCATGCTCGCTCTTTTGTGCCATTCCTTCTCTGTTAAAACAGGATCCCACAGCGCTTGCGGCTCTGGACGAATGGTGATGAATTTCCCAAATCGTTCCAGCTTTTCAAAGTTGCCACAATCTATTAATTCATAATCAGGAAAATTTTGTGGACTCAGAAGAAGCATGAAGATTGAGAATTGAGAATTGAAGATGGAGAATTAAAGATTGAGAATGGAGAATTGAAGATGGAGAATTAAAGTATTGAGGATGGAGAATGGAAGATGGAGAATTAAAGTATTGAGAATTGAGAATGGAAGATGGAGAATTAAAGATTGAGGATGGAGAACTAAAGTATTGAGAATTGAGAATTGAAGATGGAGAATTAAAGATTGAGGATTGAGAATGGAGAATGGAGGATGGAGGATGGAGAATTGAAGAATTGAAGATTAACAATTCTCAATATTCAATTCTCCATCCTCAATCTTTAAAGGTCTTCGTGGGTGATTGAAACACTGTCGAATTGATGTGCATTTAAAGAAGACAAATGCTCTACTCGTTTTGAAGCAAAAATTTGATTTTCATTTTTGCTTTCTAATGGCTCAACAGGAGAAACAAGTGCTGTGTTTTCCATGAAAGCAACACCATTTTTAGTAATCTCATAGTGTCCCTTCTTACGAGCTCCTGTGTAACGGATAAGTCCGAACTTCTTTAAGGTCGATACATAACGCGCTCCCGTTACTCCGCCTACACCTGCAAAATGAAATAACTCACTCGCTCTTAAAGTTGCCGTCGTATATAAATGAACTAACATCAAAAGTTGCTTCTTCAAATTCGGACCATTCTGCGATACTTGTCCAGGAAAATTTTTCCATCGCTCTGTCAATTCCACCATATTAAATTCCTCCGCCGGATTTTCAAGAGCCGACATTCTTTCTGGGGAAATTGTCAGATTATTGTTCGCCGAAAAACGACTGTCACTTCTTGTCCGTAAGCGATCATTAATTTGCATCATGTTTCCATTGATCAGTTGCAATTCTTCTATCCGCACATGCAAATCGTCAATAATTTTTTGAAGATCATCGACACGCTTTAGCATCTTTCCATTGCGAATCATTAAATGATTGTACTGATGAAATAGCTCTTCATTTTCATTCGTCAATTCTTTAATCAGTTTGGATTGGTTTTCTAACTTCAATTGAAGCATTTCGATTGTCATTTCCATGGAAGCTTATTTATTTTTTAAGATCGAGGCAATTTATACTCTTAAATGATAGTATAAATGGTACAATTGGATAGATTAATAACAATGGATGTTGATAACTGCCGAGCCAAACTGCCTGTTGTTCGACCTTAAAAATCAATGCGTCATTTATATTAATTAAAACATTTTTTCCGAATTAATTTCTCCGCGATCTTTTCAAGAATAAAAGTCTGAATTCTGCCCTTTTGGGAACAAACCTGTCTGGTTTTCGTATTTCCAATCATGGGCCTACTTTGCTCTTTCAATAGAATAATCAGTCTTATCAGCCGTTTTTAATGCTAAATTTGCTCTAGCAGAGGCCCAACTATGAATAACAATTATCAAATCTTGATCGAACGTTTAGATGCGTTCATTCGGAAATACTATAAAAATCTATTGGTTAAGGGAGCAATTTATGCTTTTACCATTTCGCTTGCCTTCTACTTACTCGTAATTGCCTTTGAATATTTCGGACACTTTAATACGGGAGTACGTACTTTTTTATTCTATAGTTTTATCATTGGCTTCGCTTTCATTGTTGGCCGTTTCATCATCATTCCATTGATGCACTTATATAGAATGGGAAGAATTATTTCTCATGAACAAGCTGCTGATATTATTGGCAAACACTTTTCTTCAGTACAAGATAAATTGATTAATGTTCTTCAACTAAAAAAACAAGCCGATGAAGCGGCTGCTCAAAATCCTGATTTACTTCTTGCCGGAATAAATCAGAAAATTGATGAGCTAAAACCGATTCCATTTATTTCAGCAATCAATATTTCTGAAAATAGAAAATACCTACGCTTTGCTTTCATCCCAATTTTTGTTTTTATTTTTATTTTGTTTGCCGCTCCTTCACTCATCAAAGATAGTACGAAGAGACTGATTGAACATCAGACTTATTTTGAAAAACCAGCACCTTTTAAATTTGAAGTCACCAATAAAGTCTTGAAGGGAATTCAACAACAAGATTTTCAACTTGACATTCACATCAATGGCAAGGAAGTTCCAGCGGAAGCATTTATTGATTTTGATGGCATTCAATACAAACTTGAAAAAGAAAATCTGACGACCTTCCATTACTTATTCAAAAACCTTCAGCGCACGCAGACTTTCCATTTGACTGCTGATGGTTTTTCTTCAGAGGAATATACTTTGGAAGCATTACCAAATCCGTTGTTAATGAATTTCACTGTCAACCTAGACTATCCTGCTTATCTCAATAAAACAAATGAGAGCATTTCAAACACTGGTGACTTAGTGATTCCTGCTGGAACAAAAGTGAAATGGAATTTCATTACAAAAAATACGGAAAGATTAAACTTGATTTTTCAAGACTCTGTTATGAAACTTTCTTTGAATGGCAACAATACTTTTTCATATTCACAGCGGTTTATGAAAAACAACTCTTATGTAATTAGTACAGGAAATCAGTTTATGAATAGTAAAGATTCCTTGCATTACACCATTTCTGTAGTTCCCGATATTTACCCTTCCATTTCAATTGAACAAACAAAAGATTCTTTGTCAGGCAAACGAACTTATTTTCGTGGACTGATTAAAGATGATTATGGTTTTTCAAAACTAAATTTTGTTTATCGTTTCATTAAGTCGAATGATTCTACACAGTCTAATCAAGGAAAGCAATTTTCAGAAAACATTCCCATTAGCAGAAATACTAACTCCGATCAATTCTTTTATGCATGGGATTTAGCTACTGTAAATATTAATGCTGGCGACGAAGTGGAATACTATTTTGAAATCTTCGACAATGACGGCATCAACGGTCCAAAATCAACTCGTTCTCAGTCGCAAATTTTTAAAGCGCCAACATTGAATGAGATTGCAGAAAACGCAGAGAAGAATAATGAATCAATTAAAGATGATTTGAAAGAGTCCATTTCAAAAGCGAAACAAATTCAGAAGGACTTAAATGATTTGAGTAAAAAAATTCTTGAGAAGAAAGAACTTTCGTATGAAGAAAAGAAAAAAGCGGAAGATCTTTTAAAGCGCCAGCAAGAGCTAGAGAAAAAATTAGATGAGCTTCGAAAAAATAATGAAGCTAAAAATCGTCAACAGGAAGAATATAAAAAAGTAAATGAGGACATCGCTCAAAAGCAAGAGCAGCTTCAATCGCTTTTAGATAAATTAAAATCGCCAGAACTTGAAAAGCTGCTCGAGCAATTGAAAGAGCTGATGCAAAATGCTGATAAAAATCAGATGCAGGAAAAGTTGGCAGAAATGAAACTGGACAATAAAGATCTTCAAAAAGAATTGGAGCGTTCTATTGAATTGTTTAAACAAATGGAGTTCGAACAGAAGCTTCAAGATAATATTGATAAGTTGAAAGACCTTGCTAAAAAGCAAGATGATTTAGCAAATAAAACAGATAAAGATTCTAAGGATTCAAAAGACAAAGACGGAAAAGATAAGGATGGAAAAGATAAAGATGGAAAAGATAAGGATGGAAAAGATAAGGATGGAAAAGATACAGATCTAAAAGAGCAACAAGACAAATTGAATAAAGACTTCGACGATTTTCGAAAAGACATGGATGACTTAGCGAAAAAAAATGAAGCCTTAGATGAGAAAAAAGATTTAGAAAATACAGAAAAGCAAGAGGAAGATATTAAGCAAGACATGCAAGAAAGTTCGGAACAGCTTTCTGGAAATAAAAAAAGTAAAGCTTCTAAGTCACAGAAAAATGCTTCTCAGAAAATGGATCAGATGGCTCAGAAGATGAGTCAGATGAAAGAGGAAATGGAAAAAGAAGAGAACGAAGAAGATATGAATTCGCTTCGTGCTTTGCTTGAAAATTTGATTCGGCTTTCTTTTAATCAAGAACAAGTGATGGAACAATTGAAGACGATTGACATTAATAATCCTCAATATTTAAAGCTAAGTCAGACGCAACAAAAATTAAAAGACGATGCCAAACTTATCGAAGATTCACTCTTCGCTTTGAGCAAAAGAGTTATTGAAATTGCTCCAAAAGTGAATGAAGAAATTTCAGCGATCAATTTAAATATCGATCAGGCGCTTGATAATTTGGAGTCACGTTTGGTTCCTCAAGCCAGAAGCAGACAACAATTAGTGATGACTTCGGTTAACAACTTGACATTATTACTGAGCGAGGCATTGCAACAAATGCAACAACAACAAGCGCAACAAATGTCGCAGTCAAGTTGTAAAAAACCGGGCAAGAAAAAAGGAAGTTCAGTAGCTCAACTTCGTCAGATGCAGGAAAAGCTCAACCAAAACATGCAAAAGATGAAAGAGAGCATGAAATCCGGACAAATGCCAAAGCCAGGAAAGACAGGAAAAGGCGGACAAAATGGTCAGAGCGAAGAGCTGGCAAAGATGGCTGCTCAACAAGAATTCATTAGAAATGAACTGAATAAGATTAATCAAAGCGAAAATAAGGATGGCAAAAACTCTCTTGGAAACCTTCAAGATGTTGCTAACCAAATGGAACAAACCGAAAAGGATATTGTCAATCGAATGATCAGCGAACAAACGTTGAAACGACAGCAAGAAATTACGACCAGACTTCTGGAAAGTGAAAAAGCAGAACGTGAAAGAGAGCAAGATGACCAGCGGAAATCGGAAGAAGCAAAAAATGCATTTCATCGTAACCCTGCGGAATTTGATGAGTATAAAAGAATGAAGTTAAAAGAGATGGAATTGCTTAAAACAGTACCTCCTTCTCTCAATTCATATTACAAACAAAAGGTAAACGATTATTTCCAATCCATTGATAAATAATTCATTAATGCAACTTACAGGCGAAAGTCAGACGCTGGAACTGGCGTCAAATCCCGAAAGCATTTCGATCGTTGAAAGGATGATTGATGATATCCGTAACAAATACAATGTGAGTGAAGACATGTTTGGTAACATGTTGGTTGCAGTCACTGAAAGTGTTACGAATGCGATCTATCATGGCAATCAATCAGATCATTCAAAAAAAGTAACGGTGAATTGTACGCATACACCACATTCAATTGTTTTTACAATCACAGACGAAGGTCCAGGATTTAACTATTACGATCTTCCTGATCCTACTGCTCCCGAAAATCTGGAGAAAGAATGTGGTCGTGGAATCTTTTTAATGAAACATTTGACCGATCAATTAATCTTCTCTGAAAACGGACGCGTGGTAGAGATGAACTTCAAAATCTCATAGTGTAAGAACAATATTTAGTTAGACAAGAGAGCTGAGAGAGCTCTCTTTTTTTTGTCTATCAGTTAGTCTTTTTACAATGTTATTGATTTCAACTTTAAAATGATCGACAACCGAATGCGATCGGATGGGAAATCACGAATAGCATGTTGATAGGATAATTTGCATCCAACTGATTTGAAATTCCACATCAATGCCGAACGGAATAAAAGTGGCTTATCACCATCGTTCATATAACCACTATATCCTCCTAATTCTTCAGTCAATACAAAATGGTGAACCGACCAATCAATTCCTCCTCCATAAAGTAAACAATCATTTTGAAGGTGTAAAATATCAAATGTTTGATAGACATAAAAACCAATCATTCCATATAGTCTGATCGATGCCTCACTCTTTAATTTAATTTTTTTTCCAGCACTCAAATCGAAATAATATCCAGGGCCGTCTGTATAACGAGCTTCGCCAAGATTCGTTCCAGATGCAGTTCGCAGTGCTGCTCTCAATGCTAAATCTGGAAGACCGACTTTGTTTTTTAAAATTTGAATGAGCGTTGAAAAATAAATGTCTCCACCAGCTTTTCCATTTCCACTCTTTCCACGAGAGGCTCTGATATCACGAATAATTGTGTCTGTTTGAAAATATTCTATTGGAATTACTTCCAATCCAATTGCGACTTTTTGATCTTTGAAAGGAAAATAACCTCTTAAGAAAACATCTTGTGTTTTATCGCCAGAATTAAAATGCAGATCACCTCCTATTTCAACTTGCGCAATGGAATCGAGCAACGCTTTGGAAACATCTGGTACAGGTAATGCATTGGGACCGAGAAACGCCGGAGCAATGGTTAAGTAATTTTGCCAGGAAGTTAGTCCATCCCAGTGGTGAATTTTATTCCACCATGAATATTCAATTTGAGCATTCGCATAAAAAGAAATCATGGTGAAAGCAATTAGCATTGTGCTTTTCATTACTTTCTAAATCTGTTGCCAACTTACGAAAAAAGGAATTTGTATCTTAGCTGCTATGAAGAAAATTTCACCTATCACTTTTTTTAAAGAAGGAGTTTCCTTTCGAATGAATAATCAAGAAGCATTGAGGAAATGGATTGCATTAGCTGCGAAAAAAGAGGGCTACAGCATTGATCAACTCAACTATATATTTTGTTCGGATCGGTACTTAAAAAAAATGAATGTCAGTTATTTGAACCATAACTATTACACAGACATCATCACATTCGACAATTCAACGGAAAAGAAAAAAATAATAGGAGATGTTTTTATTTCTATTGATACAGTAAAATATAATGCTACTGAATACAAAACTTCCTTGGAAAACGAGTTAGCACGAGTAATGATTCATGGGTTACTTCATTTGGTTGGCTATTCAGATCAATCTCCAAAAGACCAAAAGAAAATGAGGAGTATGGAAGATTTTTGGTTGTCAAAAAAATAAGTGTGGGTAATTTATTTTTGAAAAATATTAAACAAAATGATTCGCGGCAATGGTCGCTATCAAAATCCATAGACTAATTTCAACCAACCCACTTCTTTTTTTATTCGCCAATAAATAGTAGGCACAAAAGACAGAAACAGGAATAACTAAAAAAGAAAAATGAATAATAGCAATCTCTCTTTGAAGCAAAAAAGAAATAGAGATGAACAATAAAAATAGAAACAGAATTTGCTGAACTATTCTCGTCCTGATTACATTCTTTAAATAATTTATTCGAAGCTTAAACAATCCCATTACTAACCATAAACTGAAGATGCTAGTAAGCAGCAATAATTTGGGAGTGGCGACAACCGATAAGTGCGGTTGAATTTCTTTAAATCTTTCGCTGTAATTTTTCAGAAAAAACATCAAATTATTTCCCCATAACATCCAAACACTCATAAAGAAAAAAGGAAGTAAGAAGCCAATAATGAGAATTAGCCATTCGCGAATGTTGAATTGCCGAATGATGGTGAGTGAGATTATCATTATTGGAATGATAATAACAGCAGGGAAATAAATTAGCGCCGCTAAGCCAGCCAGAAAACTACTATCGAAAATGGCAGAGGTAATATTATCGTTTTTAATTAATGAAAATGTTTTATCAAGCACACGCAATAAAATTAAATTCACGAAATGAATTGGATGAAATGCGATGAAAGCGGGATGAGCAGAAATAAAAAGCGCAAATACAAGTGCGGGGAGGTAACTATTTTTGTAGAGCGCCTCATGTTTATTACAAATAATATTTAAGTATATCGCACTAAAAGAAACGAGTGCCACTACAAAAATAAAATTGATCCAATTCGGAAAGTGAGAGAATGCTGCAGCAATGATATTCCACAGAATCATTCCCGACGGATTTATCGGAGGGCTCATACTTGAAGCTGACTGAATCCAGAAAATTAAAATAATTGCTGGAATGAAAAATAAAGCAATTGGTTGGGGTGATTTAAAAAATCGAATCATCGGTGCTAAAAATAACTCTTTTAAGTGTTTATTATTCAGAATCCTTTCTATATTTGTGTCCTTCTTAAAACAAAAATAAATGACTGGATTCTGGTATTTCCTCGGTGATCTTTTTCAAGCAATTTTTAAATTCGTTCCCTTCTTTGGACTGTGGTTCAATAAGTTGCTTATCGTAATTGGATTTATTGCATTCTTTGGATGGTTACGTTATATGAGCCAGCACAAAGAGGTTACGAAGTGGGATTAATAGATTTTCCACAAAAAGGTTCCCGGATCGAGTAGCGACCGGGTTTTTTTATGCTTTGTTGTCAAACTTTATAAGGTCGGAACCAATGTCTTTTCTGAAATTCATTCCATCATACTGAATTTTCTCAATTTGTCGATACGACTTTTCTCTCGCTTCTTCAATGGAATTTCCAAAGGAAGTAATACTCAAAACTCGTCCACCAGAAGTAATGACTTCTCCATTTTCTAGCTGTGTGCCGGCATGAAATATTAAACTATCTGCAGACTTTTCAATTGTAATTTTTTTTCCTATTAAATAATCGCCAGGATAGCCGCCGCTAACCATTACTACAGTTACGGCCGTTCTTGGATCGATGTCAAGTTCTACTTTTGATAATTCTTTTTTTGATACTGCATGGAAGAGTTCTAACAAATCATTTTTTATCCGCGGAATAACGACCTCTGTTTCTGGATCACCCATTCTAACATTGTATTCTATCACATAAGGTTCTCCTTTCACATTCATCAACCCAATAAAAATAAATCCTTCGTACCGAATGTTAGATTTTTTAAGCCCTTCAATTGTCGGTTGAATAATTCTCGAATCTACTTTTTTCATGAAGCTCTCGTCCACAAATGAAACTGGTGAAACTGCACCCATTCCTCCAGTATTCAAACCTGTATCACC
>JANLRG010000671.1:0-11942 GCA_031361545.1 Bacteroidota bacterium | reverse complement strand
AAATTATAATATTTTTTTGAACCTTGTATCTTGAATCTTGGCCATGAATGACCAAGCAATTAAACTTGAACCTTGAACCTTAAACCTTGGCCATGAATGACCAAGCAATTAAACTTGAACCTTGAACCTTAAACCTTGGCCATGAATGACCAAGCAATTAAACTTGACCCTTGAACCTTGGCCATGAATGACCAAGCAATTAAACCTTGAATCTAAATTATTTCTTAAAAATTAATAGCATCTAAATATTTCTCATTCAAAGGTTTGTTCACATATTTTACAACATATTGATTTGTTGATGCGCGATTAATATCTTCCGGACTAATAGAAGATGAAAGCACAATTACCTTGCAAGTAGTCAGAATAGATTCGGGGAGATCTTCATAGGCTTCTAGAAAACTAAAACCATCCATCACTGGCATGTTTAAATCGAGGAATATAATTTGAGGGAGAATATCCGAATTGTCAGAGTTGTCTCTTAAAAATTGTAATGCAGACTCACCGCTATTTTTTACCACTACCATTTTGGAAAACTGATTGGTAGTAATCATTCTCTCATTGATGAAATTATCAATGTCGTTATCGTCAATCAGAAGAACTCGATCAAACTTTACTGCTTTATCAGTGTTTTTCATGATTATTGTGAAATTTAAGTGGTGATGAGTGGAATCGAACCACCGACACAAGGATTTTCAGTCCTTTGCTCTACCAACTGAGCTACATCACCGATTTGGCGTGCGCAAAAGTAGAAAAAAATTAAATGTGCCCAAATTTTTTTCGATTTTCAGTAATTTATTCCTTCGCACACCTTCTGTTTTCTTAAATTGCGTCAAAGTATTTTCTATGAATCTGACTATTGATAGGGGCAACACTTTTTGTAAGATTATAATCTTTCAAAATGAAATTCCTCTCTTCCAAGATATTTGCAAAGTGTTAAGTCCTCGTTATTTACAGAAACTTTATAAGCAATTTGAAATCAAAGCAGCGATGTGTTCTTCTGTTGTAACTGTGCCGCTCTCACTCAAAAAATCATTCAAGAAATATGGTGTTAAGGAATTCAATTCAAAAACTTTAATTCCAATAAAAAACTTATACACAACTCCTAAAACACTCGGCCAAGATCGTCTTACCAATGTAATTGCAGCGAATTTCTTATTCCCGAAAGAAAATATATTAGTCATCGATGCTGGAACTTGCATTAAGTACGATTTCATTGACAACAAAGGACGATACAAGGGCGGTAATATTAGTCCCGGTCTAGATATGAGGTTTTTATCATTGAATCAATTGACCAATAAATTGCCTTTGGTGGAAAGTAAAAATCCAAACCAATTAATCGGAACCTCCACCGTTAGCGCACTTCAAACGGGAGTCTTTAATGGAATCGTCGCCGAAATGGAAGGCGTCGCGAATCGTTATTCTAATGAGTTCCCTAATTTGAAGATTATCCTGACTGGTGGCAATAGCTTCGATTTTGTGAGTCAACTTAATTTAAGCATCTTTGCCGCCGCCGATCTCGTTAATATTGGTTTAAATGAAATTATCAAGTTCAACTTCAGTGAATAGAAAAAATATACTTTTCTCCCTTTGCCTTTACTTCTGCTCTCAGTTTGTAAATGCTCAAGTCTCTACTAGCTCACCTTATTCTCGTTTTGGAATTGGCGATATTGCTTCCAATGGACTCGTAAGAAATTTTGGAATGGGCGGAACAGGAATTGGAATGACGAATTCTCAATTTACAAATTCATTGAACCCAGCTTCATTTGCCGATTTGTTTTTAACGACGTTTGATATTGGAATAAAGTATAATCAATATCAACTCACCACTTCTAAAAAATCTCAAAACACGAATAATACTTCATTGGCATATTTTCAGTTTGCTTTTCCAATTAAACCATTCAGATGGTCTGTTTATTTCGGACTTCAACCGTATTCTAATGTTGGATATACAATTGTAGAAAATACGATAACTAATTTTGGCGATCAAGAAATCAGAACTTATAAAGGTGCTGGTGGATTGAATAGTTTTCATATTGGAAGTGGAAAAAAATTAGGGAAAAATTTATCAATCGGTTTTAATGCCGATTATCTATTCGGCGTTATCGATCAAAATAAAAATATCGAATACCGCTCAGCTTTTTATATGAATGCACTCGATCATCGAAGTACTGCTATTGGTTGGTTTCATTATGTTTTCGGTGCTCAATACACGCTCGATAGTTTAAAGTTTTCTAAATCGGATTCGCTAATACAACTCGATACAAAGATTAATTTACTTTCCGATTCATTGGAGAAAATTTTAACTCAAAAGAATAGTAATTACGACGATAAAAATATTTTAAATCAAGAATTAGCCCAAGCAAAAGATCTTCGTAGCAAAATTCAAGTGAGAAAGAAAAAAAGCGATTGGAGATTAACATTCGGCCTAACAGCATCTCCAACGGCAGCCTTGAATGCAAGAGAAACTAGAGTTGTATCATCTTATCGATTCTATAACTATTCTTTACCTGATCAAATATTAATTCGTGACACTGCCATCTATACATTTGGCGATAAGAAAAAAGTAAATTTGCCGATGAGCTTAGGTGCTGGCTTCGCCTTTAAGAAGGGGTCTAAATGGATTATAGCAGGAGATTATTCTTTTCAGAAATGGTCAGAATTTAAATACCTCGACTCTCAAGATTCTCTGTTTAATTCTTGGAGAACATCAATCGGGATACAATACATTCCAAACGATAGGGCATCAAGAGGCTATGGACATTTTGTTTCTTATCGATGTGGATTCCATTATGAGCAAACATTTTTAAATGTTGGAACTGAAAAAATTAACGACATCGGGTTTTCTGTAGGTATCGGTTTGCCAATTGGAAAAGCAGCTACGAATGTTCACTTAGCGCTAGAAGCAGGGAAACGCGGTAATGTTTCTTTTAATCCTATAGAGGAAAAATATCTCAAAGTATCTTTTGGTATCACAATCAATGATCGCTGGTTTATTAAGCCGAAATATGATTAATGGATTTCAGATTTCTTCTGTAAATGAATAAACTAATTTTATTTTATTTTGTTAGAATTATAATTTCTGAAAGAAAAATTTAAAGTTATTCGAAATGAATAATAATACAGAGAACTCTACCATCAATGAAGACTGCAAATAAGCAAATTGCTATTTGGCTTTTAACGGGATGTTTCCTCATCTTTATTATGGTTCTTGTAGGCGGAATTACAAGACTGACAGGATCTGGACTTTCCATTACAGAATGGAAACCCATTATGGGAGCTATTCCTCCCCTGAACGATGCAGAATGGAATATTGCCTTTCAAAAATATCAACAGATACCGCAATTTCAAAAAATCAATTATCATTTCGACCTTAACGATTTTAAAACTATTTTCTGGTGGGAATTTATTCATCGTCTAATCGGGCGATTAATAGGTATTGTATTTTTACTTCCATTCTTTTATTTTTTAGTGAAAAAGAAATTTCAAAAGTCAACGATAAAGAAAGTGTTATTCCTGTTTTTATTAGGAGCGCTGCAAGGTTTTCTCGGTTGGTTTATGGTGAGTAGTGGTCTCGCAGAACGAACGAGTGTAAGCCATATACGATTAGCCATTCACCTAATGACTGCATTCATAACCTTTGCTTTCACATTTTATTTTGCACTCGAATTAATTTATGAAGATGTTCAAAACCAAAAAATAGCTCCTGAAAGTTTCCATTTTAAAAAATTTAATAATCTTATTTTTTCATTATTGATTGTCCAAATTATTTATGGAGCATTTGTAGCTGGATTGCATGCCGGAAAATTACATAACACATTTCCTTTAATGTCTGGACAAATTTTCCCTTCTGGAATGGATGTACTGGATTCTTTTGTTGCTAATATCTTTGATAATCCTGTAACTGTTCAGTTTATTCATCGGTTCATGGCATTTACTTTAGTGTTTTTATGCTCATGGATATTCTTGCAATCTAAAAAATCGATTTTAAATAATTTTCAAAGAAAAGGAATCAATTGGTTGTTAACGGCTGTCTTGGTTCAGTTTTTACTCGGTGTATTAACTATTCTTTCACAAGTAAATATTGTGCTAGCGTCTCTACATCAAATTGGTGCTTTCTTTTTATTCAGTGTAAGCATCTTTTTGATTTATCATTTCAAAACATCTTCACAAAAACACTTTAATTCTTCCATCTGAATGTGTTTACGAGATGTCTTACGTCTTGCTCAACAAATTCTAAAACGGGTGCAATTGAATCGGGGTTTGGGACTGCATAAAAGTATAAAGCGCCTCTTACAAAATGTTTACTACTATCAGTTAGGTAAAACTGAACAGCGGAGGCTGAATTGCCTTTTACAAAAGTATAAGAACCATATACTTTTTTTGAGGCTTCATTTATTTCAACATCGTTCATTCCTGAGGCTTTTGCAATATGTTTCATTGAAAGCGCACGGCTGTCGTCAATAAATTTTTTTATGTCGCCATCAACAGATTTGTAGCTGAGGTAAAGTGTTCCTTTAAATTTGGGCCATTCAATATTATACCAGCACGGTTCTGCGCTCGCTACTGTGTCGGATGCCGCTATAGAATAAATTGGTTTTTCAAAAGTGAATGGGCAAGAAGTCGGACTAAAAAGATCATATTTTTTTTCAGGCATTGCAATACGAAAATAAGCCCGGGGCTTAGGGTTATATTCATGATCACATGCTACAAGTAACGAAGATAGAGCTAATGTTAAAACTAGAATCATGGAAGAAAAATCTGATGACTGCCGCGATTTATTCGCATCATTTTTTTTTTCGGTTAAAGAAATCTTTACTCTTTTTATCCTTTTTCTATCTGCCGATTCTACAGTGAACTTAATGTCATTAAATTTGACAACTTCATTTCTGAGGGGAATATTTCCCATTAGTTTTAAAATTAACCCTGCTAATGTATCAACATCGTCGTTTTCTTCTCCTAAAATTTTTCGGTCAATTTCCATCACTCTACAAATGTCATTCAAATTAGTCTTTCCTTCAAATACATAATTGTTTTCGTCAAGCTTGCTGTAGGTAAGTTCAACATCATCAAACTCATCATTTATTTCACCAACAATTTCTTCTAAGACATCTTCCAAAGTTACTATACCAGAACTTCCTCCGTATTCATCAATTACAATGGCTAAGTGGTTTTTCTTCTCTTGAAATTCTTGTAGCAGATCATTAATTTTTTTACTCTCAGGAACAAAGAAAGCAGGTCGCATTTGTTTTTGCCATTCAAAAGAGTCGTCTAATTGAAGATCTAAATAAGGTAATAAATCTTTGATGCACAAAACTCCAATGACAGTATCAAAGGAGTTTTCAAAAACGGGAACACGGGAATAACGATTCTCTACAATCAATGGAAAGAGCTCACTAAATTTTAAATTCTTGTTGAATGCAATCACGTCTAATCTTGGTTTCATGATTTGTTTCACATCGATATTACCAAAACGCGCAATACCTTTTAGAATTTTCTTTTCTTCTTCAGGCGTACTTTTATCGCTGGTAATATCAATTGCATGAGTCAGATCATCAACTGAAACATCATAACTTTTCTGTCCCATTCGCTTATCGACAATTGTAGTTGCACCCATCAACACAGCAGAAAAAGGTCGAAGTATTTTATCTAATGCATAAACTGCAAAGACACTCTTAACAGAAGATTTCAACGCGTTTTGTGTGGCGTAAATTTTTGGCATCACCTCACAAAAAACTACTATCACAAAAGTCACAAACACGACCTGGATCATAAAACCGAGCGTCTGATGGTTGTTGAAATAAAATAAATCCTCAATAATAATAGACGATAAAACAACTATTGCAATATTTACAAAGTTGATGACGATAAGAAGTGTAGCAATCAATTTTTTTGGCTTCTCGAGCAAAGTAAAAACCAATTGATATCTACTTTTCTGAGATTCTTTTAATTCAAAAAGTTGCGCGGGATTTATAGAAAAGTATGCTGTTTCTGCACCTGAAAAAAAACCAGACGTAAATAATAAAGCAAGTAATATTAATACTTCAGCTAAAAAGCCGAATGAGAAAGTGAAAGCAGGATTTATAATCGATATTATTTCCTGCAAAATGATGCCTAAGGTATAACTACTGGGGTCCAAGAATTTGCTAATAATTTAGAATCTATAAAATAGAAACAGGCACAAAGCTAAAAAAAACTTCGTGCCTGTTTGGTTTTTTTAAATCATTGTCGAACAATTCATTGCTAAGCAATAATTTGATTCAATGTTTTGTTATAATTTCAAAATGGCAAATCATCGGATGGGGCCACTGACTCAGGAACAACTTCCGTACGCGTATTCTCTTGCTGGTGCGGTTCAGAATCAGTTTTTGGACCACCTAACATAGTAAAGCTGTCGGCAATAATTTCTGTAAAATACTTTTTATTGTTCTCTTCGCCATATTGACGTGTACGAATTTTCCCTTCGACATATAACATCGTTCCTTTTCGTACGTATTTTTCTGCAATCTCAGCCAAGCCTCTCCAACATGCAATATTATGCCATTCAGTTGTATTTACTTTTTGGCCTTCTTTGTTTTTATACGATTCTGTTGTTGCTAATGTAAAGTTTGCAACGGCAACTCCACCCTCAAGATATTTTACATCTGGATCTTTGCCAACGTTTCCTACAAGGATTACTTTATTTACTCCGCTCATTTTATTTTAGTTTTAGTATTTATTTTATAATACAAATATACAGCAGCAATTGGCTCTTTAAAAACTGTATATGATGAATATTTTATAATGGTTTTAATAATAGAATTTATCTCTTTTAATTTATTGTCCCTAAACATAATCAAGTTATTGGTTGAGGTAATCTTCAATTAGTCGAGGCACTGCATAATCATTTACTGATTCTCTATTTACTTTCTTCCAATTTTTACCCGTTTCATTGAACTTTTTTAAATCAGTTTTTATCTCGTAAAATTTTGCATGGATATGTTGATGACTTAAAATATGCTTGTACTCCTTGGTAACTTTTTCAATGTGATGACTGTTTTTGCCCAGTTGATTTCTCCACTCTAAACTTTTTGTCAACTCTGTAATCTCCGTTGATTGCTCAGTTTCTATCATCGGAAAGTCGTGTAACCCAATCCAAATATCTTTACTCATTCGCTTCTTGATATAAAACTCATCGCCATCTTGTATTACAAGGTAATTAAAATATCTTTTCCTGATCTTTATAGATTTAGTTTTAACAGGTAGAGCATCGACTTTATCATTTTCATAGGCAAAACACGAATTTGACAATGGACAAATCGAACAATTTGGTTTAGCGGGCTTGCATTGCAACGACCCAAATTCCATGATAGCCTGATTATAAAGTTGAGGAGGATGCTTATCTAAAAGTTGCTGAGCAAGTAGTGCAAACTCTTTCTTTCCTTCAGTTGAATCTATCGGTGTTGAAATTCCTGCAAAACGACTTAAGACTCGATAGACATTTCCATCGACAACAGAATAGGGTAGGTTAAAAGCAAAACTACTTATTGCAGCAGCTGTGTAATCGCCAATTCCTTTTAAAGAACGAATTTCACTATAGGTTGAAGGAAAAATTCCATTGTATTTAGAAACGATTTCTTTTGCCGTAAAATGCATGTTCCTTGCTCTTGAATAATAACCTAATCCTTGCCAGTCTTTTAAAATTTGATCTTCTGAAGCATCAGCAAGGTCTTCAACGGTCGGGTAATGGAGAATGAATTTCTTGAAATAACTCATTCCTTGATCAACTCTTGTTTGCTGAAGAATAACTTCTGAAAGCCAAATTTGATATGGATCTTTCGTCTTGCGCCAAGGCAAATCGCGTTTGTTTGAATTATACCAACCAATAATTTTCTGTCCGAAAGACTTCATTTTTTAATTTCCCTTATCTAGTTTAAACACGATTCACAAAACTAATTAATTGTGCAGTCTTTGAGTAAAATCTGACGTCTTTTTGGAAGTCCTTCAAATAAAATATGTAGGATAATTTGTGCGAATGTTTGAAAAAAGTAGTTTAAGTAATTGAAAAAGAATACATTTGCCATGCTCAATTTATTTGTCAACGTGTAGTAAAATATACCTCAATACGTTTTTGGATTTAAATTGAACCACTATCTTTGCCGCCCCAATATTTAATTACCTAATACTCAAAGAAATGACAAAAGCAGAATTAGTAGCTGAAATTTCCACAAAAACTGGAATCGAAAAAACTGTTGCATTGCAAGCAGTGGAAGCGGCTATGAAAGTGATCAAAAATACTATGTCGGATGGTGAAAACGTTTATTTGCGTGGTTTCGGTTCTTTTATCGTAAAAAGACGCGCTCAGAAATTAGGACGAATCATCTCTAAAAATACAACTATCATTATTCCGGAACATAATATCCCGGCATTTAAACCAGCTAAGACTTTCGCTAACAAAGTGAAGAATGCTAAAATCAAAAAAAATCAAACGACTGAAGCGATTGACTAACAATGAAAAATAGTCGGATCCGAATTGCAATTGTTCTGGGAGCATTTCTATTGACAGCTTTGATGTATTTTGCTCATCAAAAGATTGATAAAAAGGAAACGGCTCCAGACCTTTCGGGTTTCTCTCTTGAAAATCAGATTACTGAAAGTAAAGGGCGATTGAAGAGACAAGAAAAGGATCAGATCATTGTTTTGGAAGATGCATTGAAAAAAAATCCAGCCTCTATCGTTTATCTAGATTCTTTAGGAAAACTTTGGGATAGATTTCTAACTCCGCAAATTTCGTCTTATTATTACGAAGAAATTGCAAGTGCTCAGCAAAGTGAACAAAACTGGATCAATGCAGCTTATCGCTACTTTGATGCTTTCAAAACATCAAGTGACTCCACAAAAAGAGTTTTCTTTGCTAACAAAGCAATAGATTGCTACAAAAAAGTAATTGTCTTGAATCCGGATAATTACGACGCAAAAACTGACCTGGGTGTTTGTTATGCAGAGGGAAGTTCAAGTCCAATGCAAGGAATTATGCTTTTACGTGAAGTCGTTCAGCAGAATCCTAAACATCTAATGGCTCAGTATAATTTGGGTGTGCTTTCAGTAAAATCTGGTCAACTCGATAAAGCAGTTGAACGATTTAAAAAAGTAATTGAAATTGAACCCACTTTTGATGATGCGCATTTCCTACTGGGAAAAACGTATTTGCAAATGGGAAATAAAATTGAAGCTCAGAAAGAATTTGAATTCCTTCAAAAGAACTCAAAGGACCAAGAGCTCAAACAAGAAGTAGAAAGTTTAATAAGTCAAATAAATAATCAATAAACACATTTAGTTATGCCAAGCGGTAAAAAAAGAAAAAGACATAAGATGGCAACGCATAAGCGTAAAAAACGTCTTAGAAAAAACAGACATAAAAAGAAATAAATGATTAGTTCTTGAAAATCTTTTTTCAGGAACTACTTATTGATCATGGTGGACTTTTGTAATAAATGTCCACCATGATTGATTATGTTTTATTATTTCTGTGTACTGAAAAAAATTACCTGACGATCCGACTTTTCCAGAATTCTTGGTATGCGACGAGTTGTATACTTTACTCAATCACGGACTAGTAATTTTTGATGTATGTGCTTTTCTGGTCATACTGCTTGATCAACGTGTGTTACTAAAATATTTTTAATTGAATAGCGAATTAGTTATCAGCTCATCGCCAGACGAGGTTACTATTGCCCTTTTGGAAGACAAACATATTGTCGAGATTAATAGTGAAAAAAAAGATCAACGATTTCAAGTCGGGGATATTTATTTAGGCAGGGTTAAGAAATTAATTCCCGGACTCAATGCTGCTTTTGTGGATGTTGGTCATGAGAAGGATGCTTTTTTACACTACCTCGATTTAGGCCCGCAAGTTGAATCTCTCCTTAAGCTTATTAAGCTTAGTACAGGTGGTAAGAATCCCGATCCAATGTTGGCGGGATTCGAATTGGAAAAAGATATAAATAAAGGTGGGAAAATAACAAATGTTCTTTCTCCAAATCAATGGGCATTGGTTCAAGTTGCAAAAGAACCGATTAGTTCTAAAGGTCCACGGATTACTTCTGAACTTTCTCTCGCTGGTCGTTTTGTTGTGCTAGTTCCTTTTACAGATGTCGTTTCTATTTCTCAAAAGATTAAGAGTTCTGAAGAACGTCTGCGTCTAAAACGTCTTGCAATGAGCATTAAGCCGAAGGGTTTTGGTCTCATCGTTCGCACTGTAGCTGATGGGAAAAAAGTGGCTGAACTTGATAAAGATATTCAGGATCTTGTCGCTAAATGGAAGTCTGCCTTTGAAATGTTGCAGACTGCGAAACCGCCACAGAAAATATTGGGAGAACTTAATCGAACTTCTACAATTCTTCGTGATTTATTAAATGCAAATTTTAATGCCATTCATGTTAATGATGCTGCATTATCAGAAGAAATCAGATCGTACATTCATGGTATTGCACCTGAACAAACAGAAATAGTTAAGCTGTACAAAGGTAAAGCTCCAATCTTTGATCATTTCGGAATTGAAAAACAAATCAAATCTAGTTTCGGTAAAACAGTTACGATGGCCAATGGTGCGTATCTGATTGTTGAACATACTGAAGCGATGCATGTGATTGATGTGAATAGCGGAGGAAGAACAAAGGGCGATAACGATTCGTCACAAGAAGCAAATGCACTGCAAGTTAATTTGGACTCTGCAATTGAAGTAGCTCGCCAACTAAGACTCCGCGATATGGGTGGTATTATCGTTGTCGATTTTATCGACATGCATAATCCGCAAAATCGTAAACAACTTTTCGAGAAATTAAAATCGGAAATGAAGCGCGACCGAGCGAAACATACCATTCTTCCGCCATCAAAATTTGGATTGATTCAGATAACCCGACAACGCGTTCGTCCAGAGACAAATATTATTACCGCTGAAAAATGCCCTGCTTGCGATGGTACCGGTGAAATAAAAGCCAGTGTATTGATCATTGACGAAATTGAAAACAATTTGAGATACTTTGTTCAAGAACAAAATGAAAAAGAATTGCATATTGTTGTCCATGCTTATCTTGAAGCTTACCTAAACAAAGGAACTATTTTTAATGCATCTGTCGTTGCAAAATGGAAAAAGAAATTCAAAGTCAAATTAAAAATAACTGCGAATTCAACTTACCACATGATGGAATACCACTTCTTTAATAAGATGGAAGAAGAGATTAAAATATAATTGAAAATTGGGAGTGGAAGATTGAGAATTAGTTCAAAGGTCAAAAGTCAAAATTAAGAACAGAGAATTGATTATCGTATTTCATCCTAATCCTAAGCGTGTTACTTTTTAATTGACCTTTGATATTTGAAGATTGATATTTAAACTAGCTACTCGTTTTGATTTTCTCAATCTTTTCATTAGTTTCACTTCATAAAATCAATTTCTAGATCATGAAAATTATCGTAAAAATTCTCGGCGTAATTGCTGCTTTAGTATTGATTATTTCTGCAATTGGACTCATCTTTTTTTCTTCACACATTCATGTTGATCGTTCAGTTGTAATTAATCAAGACCAAGCTTCAACTTTTAATTTTCTAAACGACTTAAAGAATCAAGCTTCCTGGTCTCCGTGGCAAGAGAAAGATCCGAAAGCAAAATATGAGTTTACTTCGAATACAGCTGGTGAGGGAGCGCAAATGAAATGGACCAGTGACGTAAAAGATGTTGGAAATGGAAGCATGAAAATTTCTTTATCAAAACCTGATTCTACAATTAGTATGGATTTAAATTTTATGGAGAATGGAGTTGCCAAGTCATCTTATGTCTTAAGGCCAGATTCAAATGGAACAAAAGTTATCTGGAATTTAGATGTCGAAGCAGGGGCAAACCCATTACTCAGAATTATGGGAAAATTTATGGATGGAATGGTTGGAAAAGATTTTGAGAAAGGACT
>JANLRG010000668.1:0-2283 GCA_031361545.1 Bacteroidota bacterium | reverse complement strand
CATGGCGTAAAGATAGGGGTTGAATTTTGAAGAAACTTTGAAGTTTTGTAGTGTGGGGAAGTAAATTTTTAGGCTTAATACTGAGGGGGTCTCTATTCAGGAAATACAAACCGAATAGGCGGACTTCGCACTAAAGCCCCAAAGTAACCCACTGCCGCATCGCCAAACTGCCCAGCTTTGACAAAAACCGGTTCAACAAACGGATTCAGTTGAGCCAGTTTTTGGCGGTCAATATTGTCGAAAAAATCAAACGTTACTTTATCAATCGTCTCTATCCGTACTATACCGACCAAGCCTACCCGATGTGAAAAAGCGGGTTCAATGACTAATTTGTTTTGCTGTCCACCCAAATTTGTACCATCATAGACAGAGCGACCTATTTCTAAAACGGTTATTATTTCCTTCCCAATACACTGTTTATTCAAATCACTACTCGCATATTTTTGACTGGAATCCACTTGTCGTTGCATTTCATAACGGTAATAATTGGACTGCCCTGCCAAACCGTTGAAATAGACCAAAACGCCTTCGTGTTCGCCATACAAATCGCTAAACGCTTGGGTATAACCCACACTATCAACCCGAACAGGCTGAGGCGAAGTGGTGGCACTGGCTGCAAAAGTTATACCATTCCAAACAATTTTAAGGCTATACGTTTTATTGGCTTTTATAATACTGCGTCCTTTATAAAAATATTCAAATTCACATTTCAAACGGTTGTAACTACTATCCGGCGTTAAACGGTCAGTACCATCAAGGCTATTGATCTCAACTATTGCATTGCGGACAAATAATTGGCTCGCTGTGATGGCAGGGTCAAAGAATGCTACTGTTTTATATAAATACAAAATAGGCAATGAGTCTGGTTCAAGTGAACATTGAATATTGACTTTTTCTGTATAGGCAGGTGGCGAAACGGAAATGTTTTTTTCGCAAGCTGCGAATAGACTAATGATGGCTATAAAAAATATACAATATTTCATGTTGAATATCTTTAAAATTTAAAATTAAAAGCCACGCTCGGTATGATTGGCAATAGTGAAACCTGTTTGGCTTGTGGCACTTTTGTAATCGGGTCGGTTGTCAAATAAACAAAATACGGGTTCAAACGGCTGTACAAATTATATGCTCCAAATACCCATTCTGATTCATACTTTTTTCCAAACATTTTACGCACCTTTTTATAGGAAGCACTCACGTCAAGCCGATGATAATTGTTCAAACGGGCATTGTTGCGGGTTGTATAATCGTAATAAACACCATCGTACAGTGAGCCGTCTTGAAAAACAGGTACTCGACCTGCGGGTAAAGTGAACGCACTGCCTGTTGTAAAAACGAAATCAGCTGAAAGCGTCCAACGCTTTGAAAGATCATAAGTGGCAGCGATAGCAAGGTTGTGACGGCGGTCATACGTGAATGGGAACGTTTGACCATTATTAATATCAGGGAATGTTTGAGTGGTTTTTGACAGCGTATAACTTGTCCAACCTGTCAATCTTCCAAAGTTCTTTTTAACAAAAAACTCTACACCATAGGATTCCCCATTGCCAAAAGTCAAGACATTTTCAAGATTGGTAGAAAGGATAACCTGCGTGCCTTCCTTAAAAAGCACTTGATTTCTCATGCTTTTATAATAGCCTTCTACACTTGCCTCAATACCATTTTCTTGAAAATTTTTGAAAAATCCAAGCGCATATTGCCGACTTGTTTGGGGTTTCACCAATGCACTTGATGATAGCCAAATATCGGTAGGCAAAGACGCTGTACTACTCGGTACGAGGTGTAAAAACTGATTCATCGTAGTAAACGATGCTTTAATGGAGGTTTCCGTATTAAGTGCATATTTTGCTGTGAGGCGTGGCTCTACGAAAGTATAAGTTTTTGAAGTTGTAAAAAACGTTGGAATCCGCACACCCACATTGATACTGAGGGGGTCGCTTACCTTCCATTCATCACTAAAATAAACCGCAAACTCATTGGAATATCGTCTCGGGATACTGTCTCGGTTGATGTCTATGCGGTTGCCTTTTTTTGGAATTTTGGCAGAAGCCGATGCAGGATAAAGTGTATGATAGGTATAATTTGCTCCAAATTTGACTTCATGTTTTGGATTGGGGATAAATGTCAAATCAGTTTTAGCCGTTATATCCGAGATAGCCGTATAGAGCAAGGCATAATATTGTCCTTGCGTGGAGCCAAGCCCCAGATGATAATCGTTGTAGATAAGGGAAGTATTGGTAAATAATTTATTGCCAAAAAGGTGATTCCAGCGCATTGTGGCAG
>JANLRG010000638.1:0-1294 GCA_031361545.1 Bacteroidota bacterium | reverse complement strand
AATAATGCTGGCAATGAATTAACAATGGAGAGGACAGGAGTCGATGAAAATATTGCTACAGGCAAAAAGTGTTATGGCAGCTTTCTTAGCAATCATAATAATTCAGGAACAACAAAAATAACGATAAAAAATAACTCGGCTTTTTATACTAATAAAGTCATTGCTAATCCTGTAACTCTTGAAAATGCCGGCTTTGGAGGTGTGATTTATAATACAGGTAAAAACGGTAATACTGAAATGGTCATAGAAAATTCATCTTTTTATTCTAATACTTTAAACACAGGCTTTGGTGGGGTTATCTACAACGATGATCCGGATGCTGTAATAAAAATTAGTAGAACCGGTTTTGAGAATAATTATTCGGGATTGGAAGGAGGATGTATATACACAACGGAAAATGGTTTTGGGATTTAGTTTAAGTCGAAGTTGCTGTTGGTGAATATTATCAAAAAAAGATTTGATAGAATTAGAAAACGTCTCAAATTTTTCATGATAATGAGGATTAATCACGACTTTTCGAGTGTATTTCCATAAACGTTCAATAAGATTAAGATTGGGAGAATAAGATGGTAAATGTTTGAGTTTAATGACTGGATTTTGTACTAAATATTCTTTTAAGACTTTCGACACATAATATTTAGCATTATCAGAAAAAACTCCCTAAATTTTCGTGAGTAGGGTGTTGCTTTTTCAATTTTTCAAATAACTCAATTGTCGCCTGTGCATTAATTGTTTTATGATAAGTCACTAAGGTTTCTTGTGTATGAGGATTATATAAACCATTGATATTTAATCGATTTCGACCACTATTAGTTAAAATATAACTTGGCTTGCCTTTAGGCAACCACGCTTTCAAGGTATATGTGTTATGTTGTGGATGGACGGCATCCATAAAAAAGATAACACACTTTTCCGTTAGATTTTTTTCGATAATTTCGTATTCTTTGACAAATGCTTCTTGTTTTTCAACATCCATTTTAGAAGGCAGCGCGATTTTTTGTTTATAGGAAAATTTGAGACGATTCAGTAATTTAGTTGCACGAGAAATACTGTATGTCACTTTGAAACGATTTTTTATATGATTAATAATCGGCTTTGTGTCTGTAAAAGTCGTGTTTTCGATAAAATCGACTGCTTTTCCAAGATGTATGTAAGGCAATTTACCTACATAACCCTTATAGTCAAGTGTCAAATACTCATTAAGATTTGAACTTAGTTCAAATCTTTTAACCCACGTACAGACTGTGTTTTCGTCTATATTAAGTATGTCGGCTATCTCAATTTGACTATATTG
>JANLRG010000634.1:0-28354 GCA_031361545.1 Bacteroidota bacterium | reverse complement strand
GAATTATGAATTGAAAATTGAAGATTGAGTTTTAAGTTTTAAGTTTTAAGTTTAATGGGGGCGAGGGAAATTGTGAAACTGGAAATTGTAGATTCTATTCTGTAAACAAGAAAAATATATTGGACTGTCGAAATTATTTATTTTTACGAAAACAATTAGTTGTTTTCGTACGAGTCATTCATCGAAAAGATTTTCAAATTCGTTCTTAAAAATGCAACTCAATTTTAAGAACGAATTTGAAATCTTCTTTTTAATTTGTTGGCATTGGGTCACTACCAAAGTTGGCATGCACCATTTTCCATTTACCGTTTTGCTTTGCAAACACACGTGTTGATTTCGCTTTGAAGGGTTTCAATTCGCCATCTTTGTTTTTGTTAATGCCTGCAAAATTGTAAGTAAGAATGGCTACATCTCCATAAACTTGCACTTTGGAATTGAGCATTTCGGCAGCTACTCTGCGAGTTGGTGCTTTACCAGCAGGTTCTGCAAAACTCATTACCACATTTTTGCCGTCGATACGTGTAGAGTAATCAGCGTTAAATTCAGTGTAATCATCAGCAACATTTTTGTAAATCTCTGACATATTACTGGGGTCTGCTGCCTGTGCGGCCCACTGTGCTTTTACCATACCCATAATTTCATCAGCCACTTGCTGATTGGTGTTTCCCTGCGAATAAGAAAACGAAGGCAGGAAGATTATGCCACTAAGCATAACTAATCCAAGAATTACTTTTTTCATATAGTTGTTGTCAGTGATTAGAGTGCTGACTCTGCACTTTTTAGTGTGGTTACTTTATTTGGTTTTAAATGAATCCGTTTTAAAGTTGTCAAATATATAATTATTTCTCGTCAATTTGAGTTCGCACAACACTTCAGAAATTCCCGTCCGCTTTTTTTTGTTGGATTTAGAGTAGGAGAAATTTAAATAAAAAATTGCAACAAATAGAGTTTCCAACAATCTAACAAATAGCATGAAATTTTTGATTACAGGATGGATTTTTATTTTCTGTTTATAAAATACCATTTATTATCAACCAAAAATAAATGGTGACAATTTGATGTTGCACGAAGCCCAACGTTTATTACGATAAACCGCTTTCATCATTTGAATTAAGAACCTGATTTTTTTTTTTCTTGTTTAAATTCCTCTTGAGTAATTGCGCCGCCATCAAACAGTTTCTTAAATGTAGCCAGCTCATCTGCAATGCTAATTGGTTTGGGATTTGAAAGATAGATATTTAGACTGTTTAAGAAAATTGATTCAATTCAACTTTAATTCGTTGGTGTTTGGTGTTCTCCATTATTATTTACCAAGATAAGAAGAATACATCCACACTAGTTTTTCTTGTTCTCTGATATAATCGCTCATTAAGGCGTTAGTTCCTTCGTCGTTTGCATCTGCAGATAATATTAATAATCCTCTTTGTTTTAATAGTATTATTTCAAAAGTTGATATAATATTCTCAACTCCTTTTTTTCCATCTGAAACATTTTTAATTGGTCTAACAGCCGACTGTTTCTCATAATCTGCAAAAGAATGAAAAGGAATGTGGCTTAAAGTAAGAATTCTTTCCGCTATTTCATCAACTTTGAGTAGCAAATTTGTGTAAAGTTCTTCAAACTTTAAATGTAGTTCAAAGAATTTATCTCCTTTTATGTTCCAATGTAAACCTCGGGTATTTTGGTAAAACATCATATAATCCGCCAAAAGTTCATTTAGGTTTTTGGCCAACTTGTCGCTTTGGTTTTTGTCGAGCCCAATGTTTGTTTTTGTTTTCATTTTTTTAATGTTTTTTTTAAAGTATAAAAAATAAGCTGTCTAAAATCTCAACTTTATTTTGGGAAATTAATCAACTTACTTTATGAATTATTTTTTGGCTAATGCATTTTTTATTGCAACTGCAGCTTGTTGAATAGATGCTCCAATATCAGTCCATTGATTTTTATAAGTAATCTAATAAAAGTAGAAGTTTTCAATCATGATTTCTTAACTAAAAATAAATTAAAACGAATGAATTTTATTACTACTGATGTTCGTTTTCAAATTTCGCTCAATTTATTTGAAGATAATTAGGTGTTGATAATCTTGTTCGTGTCAATTCATTTCTAAAGCACTTTGCTTTGCAAATCTTTTTCATTTTGCAAACTTTAAATCACAACAATAAATAATATTCGCACTAATAAAAAATAAAATATCTCCTAAAGTTCATACAATTCGTTCTAGATCTCATAAATACTAATCTCCGATTTCATTGGAAGAACTATCTGAATGAAAACCTCAATTAATAGAGAGGGAATTTCTCCATCATGGTATTCACTTTTTTCTTAACGGCCTCTACTTTTTTCGGGTTGTCATGATTCATCAGAACTTCGTCAATTAACTTCACCATCTTTTGGCAATCTTTTTCTTTGACACCTCGTGATGTCATTGCAGGTGTACCAACTCTTATTCCTGAAGTAATAAAAGGCGACTTATCATCAAATGGAACCATGTTTTTATTAACGGTAATATCTGCCTTCACCAAAATGTTTTCGGCTAATTTTCCAGTCACATTTTTACTTCGCAAATCTATTAGCATACTATGATTGTCTGTTCCGTCACTAATAACTTTATATCCTAAATCAATAAATGCAGCTGCCATCGCTCGTGCATTCTTAACCATCTGAACACAGTATTTAAAATAATCATCTGTTAAATCTTCTCCAAATGCAACGGCCTTCGCAGCGATAACATGCTCCAAGGGTCCGCCTTGTGTACCTGGAAAAACTGCGCTATCAAATAACGCACTCATCATTTTAATTTCTCCTTTTGGAGTTTTAAAACCCATCGGATTTTCAAAATCTTTTCCCATCATAATCATTCCACCACGAGGACCACGAAGTGTCTTATGAGTTGTAGTGGTGACAACGTGACAATAGGGAAGAGGATCATTTAACAAACCACGAGCAATCAATCCAGCAGGATGAGCTATATCTGCCATTAACAAAGCACCAACTTCATCGGCAATTTTTCTCATTCGAATAAAATCCCAATCACGTGAATAAGACGAAGCACCTGCAATCATTAATTTGGGTTTTTCTTTTTTAGCAGTAGCTTCCATCGCATCATAATCTACCTGTCCTGTTTCTTTTCGAACTCCATAAAAAGATGGAACATAAAGTTTACCCGAAAAATTTACTGGAGATCCATGAGTGAGGTGACCGCCATGAGAAAGATCAAACCCAAGAATTTTATCACCCGGATTTAATAAAGCCAACATCACCGCTGCGTTGGCCTGTGCACCAGAATGCGGCTGAACATTTACCCACTCTGCATTGAAAAGAGTTTTCGCTCTATCAATTGCAATTTGTTCAATTTGATCAACGACTTCGCAACCGCCATAGTATCGTTTCCCGGGATAACCTTCGGCGTATTTATTGGTAAGGCAAGAACCCATCGCTTGCATCACTTGCTTGCTTACAAAATTCTCCGAAGCGATTAATTCAATGCCATGTTGCTGACGTTTTTTTTCTTTATTAATTAAACTAAAAATTTCTTTATCCTTTTCCATAATATAAGTTTTCTGTTTTGTTTTTTTTCAACCAAAATCAATTTCTGTACTGTCACCTAAATTCAACGATTGACTGAGTCCATGCAGTGAAGCATCGCTACCAATTACGGAGTGATGTAAGACTGCATTTTTTATTTCGGAGTAAGATCCAATAATTGCGTCTTTCAAAATTGAATGATTGATAATTGTGTTCTCGCCAATTGAAACATTCGGTCCAATAATGCTATTGCTGATTTGACAATTTGCAGCAATGCTAACAGGAGGAATAATAATTGTATTCGAATAGAGATTTTCTTCTACTGCTCTGCAACTTTTTTTAAGTAACACAGCATTCGTCTCCAATAAACTATCTTTAATTCCGCAGTCATACCAGTTCTCTACTGCAAATGGTTTAAAGACAACACCAGAATTAATCATGTGCATGATTGCATCTGTGAGATGAAATTCTCCTTGTGTTCTTAAATCGTTTGCATATAAATAGTGCAGAGATTCAAAGAGTAATTTCGTTTCTATGATTTTATACAATCCCACCAATGCTAAATTCGATTTTGGAATAGGAGGTTTTTCGATTACTTGACGAATAATTCCAGCTTCATCTAATTCAGCGACACCAAAATTTCTCGGGTCAATTACTTTTTTCACTCCAAGCAATGAAACTTTTGAGTCAATCATTTCTTTTAGTTGGACATCAAAAATTGTATCACCCAAAGCAATAATAATTTCATCGGAATCTAAAACTTGATCTCGGCTCATTAAAACAGCTTGACCAGTTCCTTCTCTCGGATTTTGTAAAATAAATTTGGTGTTGAGTTCTGGATAACTTAACCGAACGTATTCTTCAATTTTATGTCCGAGATATCCAATGATAAAAATGAATTCGCATACACCATTTGCGGCGAGTTTGTCAATGATATGGGAGAGAATAGGTTTACCTGCAACAGGAACCAACGCTTTAGGTTGAGTGTGTGTATGAGGACGAAGTTTACTACCTATTCCGGCCACAGGAATGATTGCTTTCATTGATTGACTTAAATTGCAGAATCGAGTTGTAAAAGTATTATTTTTGGCCGATAAATTTTGTACTTTTTAGTTTAATTATGCTCAAGTATGAACAATAGAATTACTTCTTTATTAGGCATTGAATTTCCTATAATTCAGGCTGGTATGATATGGTGTAGCGGTTGGGAACTGGCCTCTGCCGTGAGTAATGCCGGTGGTTTAGGGTTGATCGGAGCAGGTTCGATGTATCCTGACATTCTTAGGCAACATATCCGTAAATGTAAAATAGCAACGCACAAACCTTTCGGCGTGAATGTTCCTTTGTTGTATCCTAATGTTGAAGAGATCATGCAAATTATCATCGATGAAAAAGTTCCTATCGTTGTTACTTCCGCTGGAAATCCAAAAACATGGACGGGATTATTAAAGTCAAATGGAATAAAAGTGGTTCACGTTGTTGCCAATAAAAAATTTGCTTTGAAATGCGAAGAAGCTGGTGTCGATGCAATAGTTGCAGAAGGTTTTGAAGCAGGCGGACACAATGGAAGAGAAGAAACGACAACGCTCGTTTTGATTCCATTAATACGAGAAGCTACAAACTTACCGTTGATTGCTGCTGGTGGAATTAGTACTGGAAGTTCAATGATGGCTTGTTTCGCTCTAGGAGCAGAAGCGGTTCAGATGGGAACGCGTTTCGTTGCTTCTATTGAAAGTTCGGGTCACGATGCATTTAAAGCAAAAGTTATTTCAAGTACGGAAGGTGACACAATGCTAATGATGAAACAGCTTACGCCCGTTCGACTAATGAAGAATAAATTTTTCGAACAAATTGCGGAAGCAGAAATGAAAGGAGCAAGTGTAGAAGAACTAAAATCCATTCTAGGTAGAGCAAGAGCAAAAAAGGGAATGTTTGAAGGTGACCTAGAGCAAGGCGAATTGGAAATTGGTCAAGTGGCCGCTACTGTTAAAGAAATAAAATCTGCAGGGGAAATTGTGAAAGAAGTTTGGGATGAATTTCTTGTATCAAGAAAAAAAATAATCGATTTATTTTAATTCCATTTTCAAAAATCTACTGACATCAACTTCTTTATCTAATGCCTTTCCATCAAGAAGATGTTCAATAAAATGATTTGAAAAATACGGCGCCAGCATAACTCCTTTTGTTCCCATTCCATTAAATATAAATAAATTCTTATGCTCGGGATGGGCTCCAATGATTGGTCTTCGATCTCGCACTGTTGGCCTCACTCCGGAAGTGTGATTGATCATTTTCCATTCACACTTTAAAACTTCACCTATCATTTTTTCCAACTTCAATTTTCCTTCAGCAGTAGGAAATTCGTTGTCAAATTTCCATTCATAAGTTGCACCACACCGGAATTGATGATTTCCAATGGGGATAAAAAATATTCCACTTAACAGAATGAAATCCTGAGAAAGGTCTTCACACTGTATAGTTGCAATTTCTCCTTTAGCAGGAACTAATGGAATAGAATCCCAAAATTTATTTTCTAAACATTTGTATCCTTCACAAAATATGACCGATTGAAAATGATTTCCTTGATAGACGAAAGTGTCGTTTTGAAAATCCAATTCGTTTACAACAAAAGGTTCATCGAGTAAAACACTTTTTCCCTCCCAGTAATTTCTGAAAGTAGAAGTAAAGGACTTTACATCCAACCAACCAGAAGAAGTTATTCTTACCAACTTAACAAACTCTTTAATTGTAGTGCGGTAAAGTTCATTCGGCGCCACATCGTTGAGATAGTTTGACATAGTCTGTTCTTCCATTCTTCGATTCCATTCATTCCATTCATGAATAGAGGATGTTACTTCAAGTGCGTCAATAGAATGAAAAAAAGTCTGATTGAATTGTGCTTCAATCTTTTCATAGTATTCTTTCGCAAATGGAATCGCCACATCAGCCTTCCATGATTTCACAATTCTTCTTCCAGTTACAGGATTAATAAGACCTGCCGCTACTTGTGAAGAGGAATGCGGGTTTAATTGGTCAATTATTCTAAATGATTTCCCACGATTTTCCAACATAGAACAAAAAACTGTTCCCGCTATTCCTTGTCCGATAACTAAAAAATCATAAGTGTCATTCATAAAAATAACTTCTATTCTTCATCGATGCAAATAG
Source organism: Bacteroidota bacterium (assembly GCA_031361545.1). Classification (GTDB taxonomy): domain Bacteria; phylum Bacteroidota; class Bacteroidia; order AKYH767-A; family 2013-40CM-41-45; genus JADKIH01. The sequence goes on along the minus strand of JANLRG010000634.1, from coordinate 21,658 downwards.
TGATTTTATTTTTTGATTACACCTTTATCCATGTTCACTACGACAGCAATGTAAGAATCATCGGGACTGATAGCTATTCTAAAATAATTTTGTTCTATCGGAAGAATTTTTCTCCCGATTGCATACCATTTCTCATTAGGCTCGTCCAGTTTCATTAAAGTAGTTTCATGAGGACTAACCAACAAACCTTTTGAAAAAAAAGCAAAGTCCTCACTTCCTTTTAGCATTTTTACCACTTGCGTACTTTTTAATGACACAGGGTCGAGTTTCATTAAGTACCAATTAACAGAATCTTTTTTCTCGACATAATAAACAAATTTATTTTTCGGATTTAATTTTATACATCTTCCAGGATCATTTGCGATTTTAGTTTTCACTCCTGTTTTTAAATTCAAAATTTGAAGTGTGTTCGTATCTCCCACTAAAAACATTGCAATCATTTGATCATTAATCCAGCAAGAGTATCCAATGCTATCTGTATTTTTTACCAGTGTCTCGGGTTGAGTTGCTGGAAAAGGTAAAACATAAAATCGCTGGCCTGAATCAGCATCTACACGCACCACAGAAAATGAATTTCCATTATTTATAAACGTTGGCGAGTATTCACTCACTTTTGTATTTGTAGCTTGACGTTTAGATTTCTTTTTTATATCATAAATCCAAACATCGGATTGAGTGGAGTCAACGACAGAGACAAATAAAATATTTTTGCTATCAGGAGAAAAGGAAGGCTGATTATCATAGCCAGTTCTATTGGTAATATTAATTGGTTTCGAATAAAAATTTTCTTTCGGATTTATTCTTTTGAAAAGTAGAATATCGGTATTAGGTAATTGTGCATTTAAAATAGTTGCCATAACTAAATTAATTAGGAGCAATAGTGTATTTTTCTTTTTCATAAGTGATATTCAACTCCGTCGGTTGATTTTTTTGTGAGAATAATTTCAATATCAGTACTATCAACTTTTGTCGAAACAAAAGTTTTAGAACTTGTGTAGCCTCTTATAAGTCCTCGTGTTGATTTATCAAAATCTACTACTTTAATAGAGTCCAGTTTGCCATTAAAAAGTAAATCTCTTTGAATAGTAGAGTGGAAGAAGCCTCTTTTTCTAATTAGTTTATAATGGGAAAATGAATTTTTGTCGCTATAATTATTTTGTTCTTCTAAATAAAAATTTTCTCTAATAAAAAAGCTATCACCTGAAACATCGGTGTAATGCATAGTGAGCAAAAAATTCACCAACATAGAAGGTGAAAAAATAAACATTCCAATTGTAAGAATATAGCAGCTAAAATAAAATCGCAAAACGACATGTGCATTTCCTTTCCACGCAAGTCCGCTAAGAATAATTCCGCTACAGATAAAAATAAGGAAAAAATAATTTATGCCGTTTGAATTGGAAGAGTGAAAAAATAACCATGCTAATAATGGTAGTAAGAGAATAACATGAATTGAAGCTAGAAGATTAAATTTGGCTGGCGTAAATTCTTTCGTTAAAACCAGTGCAAGCAGGCCTGAAATAACACTTAATATAAATAAAATGATTGCTATATAAAATGCCATGCTCATTATTAATTGATATATTTGAAGTGCGTAAATTTACTCAAGATGAAACACAAACACTACAGAATTAGAATATTTATTTCCATCGTTATCTTTTTTTGCTCTTTCAATTCATTCCAATTGAAAGCGAATACTGGTGATACTTTACTTGTACACGGTTTCTCAAATTTTTTACATCAAAGCTGCAATACAGGGCGTGGAACTTTTATGTTCCCCAATGATACCAATAGTTACTATCGCATCTTACTTAAATACCAGTTATCGTGTCCAGCTGGAGGTTGTGATATTTATGACAGAATAGCGACGTTAAAAGTTTTAAAACCCACAGGAAATTTTGATTCTACTTTGGTAAGATATCCATCATTCACTGCGAATAATTTAACTCCAGATTCACTGGCTTACATGAACGATACGAGTTATTCCTATAGTTGGAATGCGACTACCATGCAAATAGATTCCGTTGCTTTTAACCCGATTAACTTAAATTTATTTTCTGATACTTCGAATCCTGATTCAGTTACTCAAAGCTTGATTGTGTGGCCGGCTTATTATAATAATTATATTTTTGATGTCAATGGAAACGCAACAGATTCTTCTTTCGTTAATCCCGATTCTCTCATTTATCTTTCGTATGATTCTGTTTGTGTTCCATTTGAAATTCGAGAACCATTTGAAATCGCTCGTTCAATAACTCCCTATGGAATGGCTGTTAATATTTGGTTTGATGTTACTGATTATCGGCCGCTCTTGAAAGATTCTGTCATGTTACTTTCAAACGTCTGTGGTTATAGTAAAGGTTGGTTGGTCACAACAGATTTTTATTTCATTGAAGGCGTTCCACCAATGCATTGTTTTAAGATTACTAATTTGTGGAATGGAACCTTTCGATATGGCAATTCAGCTGACCCGATTGAAAATCATTTGCAGCCAATCACTTTGACAATTGACTCTATTTCTGTTTTTGAAAAAGTTAGATTAATAACAACGGGCCATGGATTTGGTGGTTATCCAGATCAAAATGTTGCTGAATTTTATGACGTTCATCATTCATTAGATATCGATGGTGTTACTTTTGATCAACATCTTTGGAGAAGCGATTGTGGGTCAAATCCGCTTTCAGCGCAAGGAGCACCAGGTTATACTTCCACGTGGTTCTATCGTAGAGCAAATTGGTGTCCTGGTTCTTATGTAACGCCACATGATTTTAATGCAACACCATTGGTAAATATGAACGGTCGACTTTTAACAGTTGATTATAATTTAACACCCTATACAGTTACTGGAGGACCAGCAGGTTTTTATGCTCCAGAATATTACATTCAGTCGCATCTTTTTGAATATGACAGTTTGAATTATACAAACAATTGTTCTCTCGAAAGGGTCGTTGTTCCTACCGATGCATTTGAATACAAGAGAAGAAATCCAATCTGTGACGGATTAAATCCAATGGTCGTGATTAAAAATAACGGTCAAGTGCCTTTAACTTCAGTGGAGATTTATTACAATGTTGATGGCGGACCGATGAGCAATTTCAGTTGGACGGGCATATTACCAATGTCTGATAGTACAACAGTAACATTGCCTTCAATTTCTTTTGGTTCAGGTTCGCATAATTTTGAGGCCTATGTCGATTTGCCGAATGGTGGAAATGATGAATATAAATTTGATGATACCTTACGATCAAATTTTAACGCGGTCAATATTCTCAATACTTCGTTTATTAAAATAAAAACAATTGTAGATAATTCTCCTGCAGAAGTTTCTTGGCAATTAAAAGATGATTCAGGAAATATTATTTATGCCAGAAATAATTTTCCTGGTGCGGGTTTGCTTTACATCGATACTGTTTACTTGTCAAATGGATGTTACGAGTTTACAGTTGTTGATTCTGCAGGTGATGGTGTTTGTTGTTACAATGGGAATGGAAGTGTGAAATTGTATAAAGGAAGTACAGCAATTTCATTTGCTGGCAGTGGTGATTATGGGGATTTTTGGACGTATAATTTTGCAATTGATCAAACATTGAACATCGATGAACATTTGGAAGATCAATTTTCTATATTCCCGAATCCGACATCAGGAATAATAAAAATAAACACTTCAATCGAAAATGCAAATGCAAAAATAACATTGATTGATTTAAGTGGTAGAGTAGTGGTGACGAATGAAAAGATAATATTAAATCACCAAGTGGAACTTAATTATTCAGAAGTCGAGCAAGGTTTATATTTTATTCGAATTGAATTCCAGGAGAAATCAATTAGCAAGAGAGTGCTGATTATTCCAAATCACTAAAGCAATTTTATACTATAGCTATCGGAGTTTTTTTCGATTGGAAGTAATCGTAGTGGTTTATTTGCTGGACCGTTTTGAGGAATTCCTTCTTTGCTGAATTCACTGAAATGAACATTACATCTAAAGTTCGTTCCATTGAAAAATACAGGATTGCTTTGATGTGTGCAAAGCATTTGTAAAGCCTTCCATTGTCCAGAACTTAATTTGATCAGTGCTACGTCATACTCGCTACCTTTTATTTTTAGGATCAAAGAATCTTTAGATTCCAGTTCAGTAAAAGGTACAATTACTGTATCGCCGGCTTTGTTTGCAATGAGTGTATTAATCGTTGCGCAGCTTTCTAAAAAAGAAATAATTGAAAGTGAACTTGTAACAGTTAAACAGAAAGTACATGAGTTCTTGAAAAAATTTCTTCTGTCCAATGAATTAAATTTTAGGAGCCTCAAAGATAATCAAAGCAAGGAATAAAAAGAAAAGCGATGATAAATTACTTTATCATCGCCAGTTATTCAGTTTTAAAAGTTATTGAGCATTATCAATCAATCGAAACCCTTTTCCATGAATATTGATAATGTCTAATTTGGAATCATCTTTTAAATATTTTCTCAACTTTGTTATGAAAACATCCATACTTCTTGCGTTGAAGTAATTGTCATCGCCCCAAATCTCTTTCAAAGCTTTTTGGCGTGGTAAAAGTTCATTTTTATAGATGCAAAGCATTCTCAAAAGTTCGGCTTCTTTCGGTGATAATTTTTGGGAACCACCATTAGCAGCAATTGTACGATGATCAAAATTGAAATGATATACTCCTAAGTCAAATTCTTTTTGTGTTGGATCGTGACTCTTATCGGCACTTCTTTTCAAAATGGCTTTTAACTTATAAAGCAAAATTTCTGAATCAAATGGTTTGGTTATATAATCGTCGGCTCCTACGCGGAAACCTTCCATCATGTCTTCTTTCATCGTCTTAGCAGTAAGAAAAATAATAGGGATGTGGACATCTTTCTCGCGAATTTCTTTGGCGAGAGTAAAGCCATCTTTTTTAGGCATCATCACATCTAAAATACAAATATCATATTTCCCTATCACAAATTGCTCATAACCTGAAAATCCATCAGTGCACAATTTGATTTCATAATCATTAAGCTCTAAATAATTTTTTAATACTGACCCAAAATTTGGATCATCTTCAACGAGTAGTATTTTTGTTTTTGCTGTCATCATTTTCTTTTTTTCAAATCGGTGTGTATGGTAAATAAATTTCGAAAGTGCTTCCAATTCCGAATTCACTTTCGACTGATATTTTTCCTTTGTGTTGTTCAACAACGGCTTTAACGTAACTTAATCCTAATCCAAAACCTTTTATGTCGTGTAGATTTCCAGTGTGAACTCTATAAAATTTTTCAAATATTCTTTTGATCGTATCTCTGTGCATTCCTATTCCACTGTCCTTCACGGTAACGTAAATTCCGTTATTGTTATTGTAAGTAGAGATCACAATTTGGGGTATTTCTCTCGAATATTTATTGGCATTGTCAAGCAAATTAAAAATGACATTTGAGAGATGAATCGGATCACCTTTTAACAAGGGAATTGATGCATCTAGATGCTGCTCTATCTTTCCGTCTTTACTTTCAACTTGAATGGCAATTAAATCGACAGCATTGTGGATAATAGCATGCAGATTTAATTCAGAACTTTTTAAATTCATTTCACCTTTTTCAAGTTGCGCCATTTGTAAAACATTTTCAACCTGACTATTCATTCTTTTGTTTTCCTCTTTAATAATTCTGGTGAAGTAGTCCATCTTAGTTTTATCGGCCTGCACTTTGGGATTATTAATTGCATCAGCAGCCAATGAAATTGTAGCAATTGGTGTTTTAAATTCATGCGTCATATTATTGATGAAATCACTTTTAATATCCGATAATTTTTTCTGACGGAAAATCACTTGAATGGTATAAGCAAAACTGAAAAGTATTGTTAGTGTAAATGCTGCTGATCCTGCTAACATCAACCACATCGACTCCAAAACATAAGAAATTGTACTCGGGAAATGCAAAATAAGAAAGTCAGGCTTCGACCCAATATCGTTGGGAAAGAGGATGACTTTGTATTTCGATTTAAGCAGTTCCTTTTGAGGTATTGTTGATCTATTCAAAATTAAGGTTCCGCTTTTTCCACTAAGCACGCCATAATTTACGTTAATATCGATCCCTCGGTTTTTCAATTCAAGCTTTATTAATGAATCAAGGCGGCTAGAATCTAATCTGGTTTTAATGTCATTGTCTGGACCTGCAAATTCTACCGCCAATTTCTCCATCACTTGATTGAATTTTTCCAGTCTTGCTTTTATTTTCTCTTCATTTTGTCGAATAACAATCTCTGTCGAGTCACCAAAAATACGTGTCAGTCTAGAGCTCTTAATCGTCTTTTGCATGAGAGAATCCCTTTGAACGTACTTTCTAGTTTGAAAAGTCATAATAGACCCAGTACTTCCCGGTTTATGGAATTCAATATTGATATCTGCATTATCCAAATCTTCCATAATAGGGGGCGGATAGCCTGGCATGTTTACAAGCTCAATGGAAGAGTCTGTTATATTAATCGGATTAATTCCTGTCGTATCTCTGATAATTAATTGGGAGATGCGCTGCGGTTCTATATTAAAAACTCTGTCATACAAAATGTTCATGGCTTCAGTTCGCTCAATCCGATCAACAACAGAATTCATAGCTTGATTGACTGATTGATTAAATTGTTGCTCCTTCAGTCGGATGTCGTGGAAGATCCAATATAATTGCAGACTAATGACTCCAATCAAGGCTACACTCATCAATGCAATTATCCAACTGATACTTTTTTTGTTCATGCGATGTAAAAATACAATCCATTAACATTTCACAGTGAACTTTAACCATTCCTTAACTATGATTGATCGCTTGCTCATAATCCTTTCTGTACACTGTGAACTGTTCACTGTTTCTGTTCACTGTTCACTGCTTCACGCAGCGGCGTACAAGACGGAAAAAATATTATTCAATCTTTACCATTTTCCCCCTCACTACAAACTGTTCAGCAACAATTTCCACAACATAATTTCCAGCAGGGAAAAGGGATAAATCTAAAGTAGAAGTTTCCGTGACTCTAGTTGAATAAACTATTTCAGTAGTTCCATTATAAAATTTAAGTAGAGCAGAAAAGTATTTTGTCAAGAACAAAGTTACTGCATTGGCAAGGCGATGGTTTTGTGATTTACTCAAAGCGATTGGAAAAAAGAAATTTTGAATTGCCTAAAATAAATTCAACACCTGCATCAATTGAAATTTCCTCAAATCAATTGCAATTTATATTATCAGGAATTTTTCTCTAACTTATTTTTCACTCTTCGCATTTGTTCAAGATGTCTTTGTTCATGAGCAAATAATAATTGAATCAAATCTGCTATGGAAAAAGTAATTAAGGCCGCAACAGGACTAGATATTTTTAATTTACTGTATTGCTCATTCGAAACAACTTTTATTAAATCATTCAATTTATTTTGGTGCTGAACAAAGTCTGAAACAATTGAAATCCGAATGTTCGATTTTCCTGGCTGAAATATTTTCGGAGAAACATATTTCTTTTTTACAATCGGTCCCAAATTTTGAATCATCTGTCTGCCGATTTTTTTGGAGAAAGGATTGTTTCTTTCCCAAAATGTCATCGTGTAATTTTTAGCTTGAATCTTTTTAAGTATAGGAAAATATTTTTCATTCGAAACAATTAAATGATCGAGACATTGAGCAATACTCCATTCATTCGTATTGGCTTTAAAATTTAATTGTTCAGAATTTAATGCGGAGAACTCTTCGTAAATAATTTGGCTAATATCTTGAAAGCTTTTTATATCGGAATTCACCATAGAAAAAAATTATTTTATTTGAACGTCTTGTTTGAAATTGAAAAGATATTTTCTCTTAAAAATAAATTTCTTCACTGTTACATTTCCTTCGACTTGAGTGTTGACAGAACTCTTTTGGCCAAACAAACTTAATCCTGTTGGCAACAAAGAAATAACATCTGCCATCGATAAATTCAACACCATTGGTATTGTAACATCATTTTTATGGTGGATGTGAATTGGTTTTTCGATAATAGCTGTACCAATCATCCTATTGGCGACCGTCACATTTGTAGTCAAATCAGAAACCTTCAAGCCCCAATTATTTGGATTATAAATAATCAGGTCAAATGTTATTTGCGGAATTTCTTTGTCTGTCCGATAGTTGATATTAGAAATTCCTTTATACGTAATTTCTTTTTGCGAAAAACAGGAACTCAAAGAGATCACCAAAATAACACAACAGAATTTGAAAAGTCCGCTACGACAAAAGCCATTGGTAAGTCTCAAATGCTTTTTAAACAATCGGTGCATTTAATTTTTTATCAAGAAATTGGAAAAAAGTATCGCTTCTTAATCCAATTCGCAAAGATTCGAGAGCAATCACTTCAGTAGGGGCAATGTTACCTAAGTTGACATTAGCTCCAAGAAGTTGGATGAAATATACTTGCCCGCTTTTAGTCGGCGTTTCCCAAATAATATTTTCAGCTTTCACTTTAGAAATAATTTTATTGATTAAAACAACGTGTGCTTTTCCATTCGGCCTGTAAATTCCAACGGTGCCACTCTCACGCGCTTCAGCAATAACTTTCCACGCACCAGCTTGTATTTCACTTTCAATCATCTCAATCCATTTAGCAGGGTGAATAATTATCCCTTCTTCCTTTGAACCCACTTCTGTGATTACCGTAACGTGTTTTGCAAGCTGTCTGATATATTCTAATTTTCTACCATGATCCAATTGAATACTTCCATCACTGACTTCTGCGTGAGTCAGTTTTAGTTTTTCAATTAATTTTATATAGTCTTCAAATTTTTTCCTAACGATGAAAGCTTCCAATAAAGTTCCACCGAGATAGACCGGAATTTTTGCAGAGCGATAAACGTCTAATTTTTTTTCGAGTTGAGAAGTAACATAGGAACTTCCGAATCCTAATTTTACTATGTCAACAAATTCGCCAGACACATCAATCATGTCTTCAGCTTGTCTTACGCTTAAGCCTTTGTCCATTACCATGGTCAAGCCTGATTTACGCGGTTTGGCAGTCCGCTCAGGAATACTATCTAGAAAGAAATTCATATACGATTTTTGTAAAGGTCAATTAGTTCAAGAATATGAGAGTCATTTTCCATTGCTGGAGCATATTCGAAAACTGTGTGGCAAAGTTGAACATTTTTTTGTAAAGCTTCCGCTAAAACGTGATAAGATTCTTGAATATCGCCAATTGAATAATGATAACAGGCCAAACGATAAAAGAGTTCAGCTGATTCTGGATGCAATGAAATACCGTGTCTAATAAGTTCAAGAGCTTCATCGGAACGGTTATCTGCCATCAGTAAATGCGAGTACTCTAACCAAATGTCTTCATTGGTTGGATCAAGTTCAATTACTTTTTTATAATGCATTTCAGCAGCACCATAATTTTCCATGTGATATTCTGCATCACCTAAAGCAAACCAAAATTCACCATTGGTATTATCCAATTCAATTGCTTTCTTGATATAATGCGTCGCTTCAAACCATCTCTCTTCGTTTTGAAGAGTGATTCCAATTCCTAGCCAAGCTTCTGCAAGTGCTGGATCTAATTTCGTTGCTTTTTTATAGTAGTCACGAGCTCTTTGAACTTCTTCTAACTGCTCATAACATTCCCCAATGTTATAATAAGTGAGAGCATCAGGAGCTTCAAATTCAAATGTTTTTTTATAACAATCAATCGCTTCTTTATAGCGATTCAAGTTTGCTAAAGTATTTCCTTTGTTGAAATAAGCAGAGGAGAAGTCGTCTTTAATTGCCAAGCAATAATCATAAGCATCTAAAGCAGCATCATAATTTCCTAATCGGTTTTGTACATTTCCCAAATTATACCATGCAGGAAAAGAGTAGGGCTGAACGTCAATGAATTTATTATAAAATGCTATACTGTCGGTATATCGTTCTGTAAATTCAAAACAGAAGGCAATTTCATAGAGGGAAATTTCATTTTCCGGATTATTTTCCAGACTCAATTTTAAATAGTCAATCGCTTTATTGTAATCGCCCCAACTTTCATAGACATAGGCAATGTTCAAATACAGCATGTCTAATTCTTCAGCGAGAGGAATTGCTTTATTAAAATTCTCAATGGCTTCCTCAAATTTTTGAAGTTGAGACAAGATACTTCCTCTAATCATATAAATATCTGGATCCAGAGGAGTCAATTTTTCAGCTTTGTCAATGATCGCCAATGCATCGTCGAATCGCTCGACCATTGCCAGCAGCTGAGCTTCACGTAGAATAAATTCGACGGAGTCTGGATGTTGATCCTGGGCATACTCAATAACTTGTAAGGCTTTTACTGGATCATTTTTTTCGATATAATAATCGATAATGTTCACGAAAGCATCGACATCAAAGAAGTAAGCATCTTTGTTGCGAATCATCTCTTCGTAACGTTCTATGGAGTGACGAATTTGCTTCTGCTCATCGCCATTATTTAGGAATTCTTCTTCTTCCATTCAAAAATTTTTTCCCAAAAAATTGTTCATTCAAAGATAGTCATAAACCTATACAATTCCTTTCAAAAGAGACTAATTTTCCACATAAAATAGTTTAAATGTGACATTTTCTAGCAGCCCTTTGCTCAAGCCTTGATTATCAGCCACAATAATTAGAGAAAATGAATGGTATTTTTTTGATTTTCTTCTCTGATCTCGATGGATTTGTCAATCGGTTCTTACCTTCGTCACCTATGTTTTTGAGTAAATTATCAATTGTTAATTTTAAGAATTGTTCGTCGGTCGATATTGAATTATCTGAAGGCGTCAATGCTTTTACAGGTGGCAATGGCGAGGGAAAAACTAATTTGCTGGATGCCATTCATTATCTATCGCTTTGTAAAAGTTATTTCAATTCAGCGGATCCTCAAAATGTAAAACGGGGCGAAGAGATCTTTTTTTTACAAGGAATTTTTATCAATGAAATTCAAGAGAACATAACTTGTGGATTTAAAAAAGGTCAGAAAAAAGTTTTTAAGCGAAATCAAAAAGAGTACGAGAAATTGTCGGAGCACATTGGATTGATACCTGTAGTGATGATATCGCCGACCGATGTTAGTTTGATTACTGATGGAAGTGAAGAGAGGCGGAGATTTTTGGATAGCATTATTTCACAGTTTGATCGAAATTATTTAGATGATTTGATTCACTATGGTAAAGTTATTTCACAGCGGAATGCTTATTTGAAGTTAGCATTTCAATCAAGGAGGTTCGATCAAGATTCTTTATTGATGTGGGATGAACAACTGATTCCAATCGGAAAAAAAATTTATGAAGTACGTCGAAAATTTATAGAAGAATTGTTGCCGATTTTTAGAAAGTATTATGATTTTATTTCTGGAGGCAAAGAGCAAATTAATATAGAGTATGAGTCTAAGTTGAATGAGAATTCATTTGAAGAAATTTTAACTGCAAATCTTGAAAAAGATAAAGTGCTGCAATATACCAGTGGCGGAATACATCGAGACGATCTTTTATTAGTGATCAATGATTTCCCTGTAAAAAAATATGCTTCACAAGGTCAGCAGAAATCATTTTTAATAGCGTTAAAGCTGGCTCAGTTTGAATTTATGAGTCGGCAAAAAAAAATGAAACCGATTTTACTATTAGATGATATTTTTGAAAAACTTGATAATTTCAGAATATCAAGATTGATGGAATTAGTGAGCAAACATAATTTCGGACAAATTTTTATCACCGATACTCATCTTGAACGTGTTGTTGAAATTTTTAACAATATTGAAGAGAATGTATTGTGCTTTAAAGTGAAAGATGGTTTGATTGAAAATTGAAATTTCCGAAAAATAAGCAAGTCGTTTTTTGCTTTTTAGAGTCCAACAAAATTTTTGAACACAATGAAATTTAGCACTCGCATTATTACTTTTTTACTTAAATTAGATCGATGAAAAATTATCGTAAATCAAATGATTCTTCTTTAAAAGAGGCGTTGGAGTCAATGTTCAAGACGTACAAATTGGAAAGCAAGATGAATCAGGTAAAATTGATTAATGCATGGGAGCAGGCCATGGGCCCCGCAGTAGCTCATCGCACGATAGAATTAAAAATAATTGATCAAAGTTTGATTGTCACACTTTCATCGTCGTCATTGCGGCAGGAATTGTTTATGAATAAAATTAAAATTATAGAATCGTTGAATGAAATTGTCGGTACAACAGTAATATTAGATATTGTTTTCAAGTAAACATTTTCTTTTCATATAATAATGACACATAAAAAAACCGGAGAGTTGCTCCGGTTTTTTTTATGACTAATTTTATCTAATCAGAATTTTTCAGTTCCTGCAAAGAAGAAACTTCCTTCATTGAATGCATTTTCATCGCTGTCAGATCCATGAACTGCATTTGCTTCAATTGATTTAGCAAACAATTTACGGATAGTACCTTCTTCAGCTTTTGCTGGATCAGTAGCACCAATTAGTTTACGGAAATCTTCCACTGCTGCAGACTTTTCTAAGATAGCAGCAACGATTGGTCCTGATGACATGTATTTAACAAGATCATTGTAAAAGGGTCTTTCTTTATGGACAGCATAAAATTCGCTAGCGCGTTCAGGAGATAATTGAGTGTACTTCATTGCAACGATACGGAATCCGGCTTCGTTAATTTTTGCGAGTATCGGACCAATGTAGTTATTAGCAACGCCGTCTGGTTTGATCATCGTAAAGGTTCTATTTGACATAGTTCTTTTTATTGATTGAGTTATTAAATTAAAGTGATTTGATTTCAGTGACTAATTTGGTCAATGCATCTTTTGCGTCTCCAAAAAGCATCGATGTTTTTTTGTCGTAAAAGAGTTGGTTTTCAATACCAGCATAACCTGCATTCATACTTCTTTTATTGATGATAATGTGTTGAGCACTTTCAACATCTAATATTGGCATTCCATAAATAGGAGAGGAGGGATCATTTTTAGCGGCTGGATTCACAACATCGTTTGCGCCAACAACAAGTACAACATCGGTAGAAGCAAACTCAGGATTGATGTCGTCCATTTCAACGAGCTTTGAATAATCGACATTACTTTCTGCTAACAACACATTCATGTGACCTGGCATACGACCAGCGACAGGATGGATGGCATATTTAACTTGAACACCGCGCTCTTCTAAAATATTTTCTAATTCATGAATGACATGTTGCGCTTGAGCAACTGCTAAACCATAACCTGGAACTATTATCACTTTCTTAGAGTAGTTTAAAAGGACAGCGCAATCACTAATAGTAATATCTTTGATCGTTCCTTTTTCACTAGTAATAGATCCCGTTGCAACTGTTCCTCCAAACGAACCAAAAATTACATTGAACAAAGGACGGTTCATCGCGCGGCACATTTCAAGAGTCAAAATAGTTCCGGCTGAACCGACTAAAATTCCTCCTGTAAGCATGACTTGATTGTTGTAAAGAAATCCGCCGAATGCAGCTGCGAGTCCGGTAAAAGAGTTCAACAGCGAAATTACAACAGGCATATCTGCTCCACCAATTGGAATGACAAAAAGAATTCCATAGACCAATGCAAGTGCAAATGTTCCATACAAAATAAATTTACTGTCAATTCCAGATACTGTTAAGTAAGCAGCAACGCCTAGAATAAGGAGCATCATTGCCAAATTAATGAAATTATAATTCGGAAGTCTGATTGATTTATTGATGGTACCATTTAGTTTCATGAAGGCCACCATACTTCCAGAAAATGAAACAGAGCCAATCACCATTCCAGCAAGGATGATAGCTGTACGATCCATAATTCCTACGTTATGATGAAACTCTAATAATGAAATAAGAGCGGCACAAGCACCACCCATTCCATTGAAAAGAGAAACCATTTCTGGCATAGATGTCATCTTTACTTTTATAGCAGCAATCCAGCCGATAACACTACCAATTAAAAGTGCAGTCCCAATAAGCATATAAATAATGGGAGCAATTTCATGTTCAGGTAATGCAATCGTTCCAACAACAGCCAGTCCCATTCCGAAAGCTGCAAATAAATTTCCTCTGCGTGCAGTTTGTGGGCCACTCAACATTTTTAATCCGACCACAAAAGTGACGGAGGCAAATAGATAGATAATATCTAATATGTATTTATTGATCATTCTTCAGAAATTATTTTTTTTCCTTCTTCTTAAACATTTCAAGCATGCGATCTGTGACAACAAATCCTCCAACAACATTTAATGTTCCGAGAATTACTGCAACAAAACCTAAGCTAAGAAGAAGAATTTGGTCAGGTTCAGTATTGAGCATTACAATTATAGAACCGACGATAACTACACCATGAATGGCATTTGCACCAGACATTAATGGAGTATGTAAAACAGAAGGAACTTTTCCAATTACTTCCACACCAACGAAGATGGAAAGAATCAGAATAAAAACTTTATCGATGTGTTCACCGATGAATGAAATAATATGGTTCATTTTTTAATTTAAATTTTCTTGAAATTTGATAACTCTCAAACATGCTTCCAGCACTTCAATCATACTTCTGCCTTGGTTAATAATGAGGTGACTATTATTCAAGTTTACTTTTTCATATTCGAGTGATCGCTCATACCAATACAGACAATTTTTTGCTTCTTGAATGAAAACACATAAAAAGTAATAAAACTCAAGTGGCTTATGACATGAGTGAATTTTTTCAGAAGCTTCCTCCAATGATACAACCGAATTCTTCAATTTCTTATTGAGGAATTGATCAATATGGTTTTCATCGGTTACTAAAGAAGCAGCTAGAATAGAGTGTGCGAAATTCTCTGTCCAGTTTTTAAAATTCAGGTCTTTCATTGGTGTGTGGGTTTTAAAAAATTAAAGAGTAACAGGTTTTATTATACCTGGGTGAACAGCCTCACCATTATAAGTGATCAGCGAACCTTTGGTAATTTCTTCTTCCATCTCCCATTTGAAACCGTCTTTGGTTGCAAGATGTAATAAGAAAGCCTGAATATTTTTAGCGTATAACTCTGATGCATTCAATGGCAATAAGCTTGGTAGATTAGACTCACCAATAATGGTAACGCCATTTTTGATTACTGTTTTATTCAATTCGCTCATTGTACAATTTCCTCCTTGTCCAACGGCCATGTCCACAATTACAGAGCCCATTTTCATACTCTTCACCATTTCATCTGTAACAAGAATTGGAGCTTTTCTTCCGGGAATCAACGCTGTAGTAATCACTAAATCTGCTTCTGAAATATGTTTAGCAATTAATGCTTGTTGCATTTTTAAAAATTCGTCTGAAACTCCTTTAACATATCCGCCTTCTAATTTAACAGAGTCGTCATTTTTTAGCTGGATAAATTTTCCACCGAGCGATTCAACTTGTTCTTTCGTTTCAGGACGGATATCAGAAACTTCTACAATGGCACCAAGACGTTTGGCTGTTGCGATGGCTTGAAGACCTGCAACCCCGGCACCCATGATAACAACTTTAGAAGGCTTAATAGTACCGGCAGCAGTCATTAAGAGTGGAAAGATTTTTCCAAGAGCAGCAGCTCCAATCAATACGGCTTTGTACCCGGCAAGATTGGCTTGTGAACTTAAGACGTCCATTTTTTGAGCTCGCGAAATTCGTGGAATGGCATCCATCGAAAAAGAATTGACACCAGCTTTTGCACATGCTTCGACAACTTCAGGATTGGTGGCTGCATACATCATTGAAATGAGTACAGAACCTTTTTTCATCAAACTAATTTCTGATGGAGATGGAGCATTCACTTTCAAAACTACATCAGCATCGCTGTAGATAGTCGTGTCAGTCAGAATTTTTGCTCCAGCTTTTTCATAAGCCTCATTATCGAAATAGGAATTTAATCCTGCATCTTTTTCAACATAAACTTCAAAACCTGATTTGATGAGAGTTTGAACAACATCTGGAGTAACAGATACTCGGCGTTCAAAATCATTCTTTTCTTTGGGAATGGATACTTTCACTTCGACTATTTTTGTTTAAAAAATTAAACCGCGCAAAGAAAACAATTAATTTTGGTTTTTCATACAAAAAACCCGACCTTCCTTTTGAATGAAAGGATTATATTTGCAGCCATTATGATTAAACTTACTCAACATACACTCGACAAGATAGAAGACTTGCTCACAATAGTTGGATATAAAGTCCGCAATGAAAAAGGAAATTTTAAATCCGGCAGTTGCGTGATTGAAAATTCCAATATCATTGTTTTGAACAAGTTTGCTCCCGTTGAAGCGAAAGTTTCTTATTTGATTGAAGCTATACGGAGTTTGAACTTAGACGAAAGTTTGCTTGACGAGAAAAACCAAAAATTTCTACAAGAACTTAAAGTCGTGGAGTTAACTCCTACTGATGAATCTTGATTTATTGAAGTCGGCTCTATGGAATTTACATTTTTAGGTACAGGAACTTCTCAAGGTGTTCCATTAATTGGTTGCAAATGTGAAGTTTGTCAATCATCTGATCCTAAAGATCAACGACTACGAACTTCTTTAATGGTTGAGAATGACGGAGCGAGAGTCGTCATTGATACAGGTCCAGATTTTCGACAGCAAATGCTACGGGAGAATGTAGATGCATTAGATAGCGTCGTTTTTACCCACGAACACAAAGATCATATTGCAGGATTAGACGATGTTCGAGCCTTTAATTACATTCAAAAAAAGGCTATGGATGTTTATGGCACTGAACGAGTACAGACAGCATTGAAAAGAGAGTTTTTCTATATTTTTAATGGCGATAATTATCCGGGTATTCCACGATTAAATTTACATACGATTTCGGAAGAACTGTTTATCAGTGGTGGAATTCCATTCATTCCAATTCCAGTTATGCACATGAATTTGCCAGTACTCGGTTTTAAAATCGGCGACTTTAGTTACATAACCGATGCTAATTCTATTTCTGATTCTTCAAAAAAAATCATCTATAAGTCTGAAGTCTTAGTTTTGAATGCACTAAGAAAGGAAAAACATGTCAGCCATTTTACATTAGATGAGGCCATTGCCTTGATCGAAGAACTTCAACCGAAGAAAGCTTTTCTTACTCACATTTCTCATCAACTTGGAAAACACAGTGAAGTAGAAGCATCATTGCCAAATCATATTCGTTTGGCTTTCGATGGTTTACGAGTAACACTTTGAGTGCTACTTTCATAAAAAAGAAACTGATTTTCGCCGTCTGCTTCCCTTTTCTTACTAAAAATAAACCTACTTTTTGAGTTGATGTTTGGCAAACTCAGAGAAGTCTCAATACCATTTAAGAGAAATCACACCTCCATTGATTTCACTTTTGCATTTTATTATTTTCATTTTATTGAAGGCACATTATCTTTTTCATAAAAGACTCGTTTTTTTGACAACCATGATCATCTTGAACCTTTATGTAAAATCATGAAAAAATCGCCGTCCTAAAAGCGAAAAAAATGCTAATTTCGCCCAACTAAAAAATTAAGATTTAAAAGATGTTTGAAAATTTATCGGACAAATTAGAGAGGGCTTTTAAAGTCCTAAAAGGTGAAGGTAAAATTACAGAGATCAACGTAGCAGAAACGTTGAAGGAAGTTCGCAAAGCGTTATTGGACGCCGATGTCAATTTTAAAGTAGCAAAACAATTTACGGATACAGTTAAAGAAAAGGCATTTGGACAAAACGTGTTGAAAGCGGTTTCTCCTGGTCAACTTCTAGTAAAAATTGCACACGATGAATTGGCAGCCTTAATGGGTGGTGATCAAGTTGACATAAATATTTCGGGTAACCCTTCAATTATTTTGATGGCAGGATTACAAGGATCTGGAAAAACAACTTTGTCTGGGAAGTTAGCAGCATTTTTAAAATCTAAAAAACAAAAACTTCCACTTCTAGTAGCATGCGACGTTTATCGTCCAGCTGCCATCGATCAATTAAAAGTCTTAGGTGAACAAATAGGAGTTCCAGTTTATTCGGAAGAGGGAAACAAAAACCCAGTAGAGATTGCTAAAAATGGAATCGCATTTGCAAAACAGTTTAATCATAATTTAGTCATTATCGATACTGCGGGTCGTTTAGCAATCGACGAAGAAATGATGAAAGAGATTGAAGCCATAAAAAAAGCTGTCAGTCCAAATGAAATTTTGTTCGTGGTAGATGCAATGACCGGACAAGATGCTGTGAATACCGCTAAAGCTTTCAATGACCGATTAAATTTTGATGGAGTTGTACTAACGAAATTGGATGGTGATACACGAGGAGGAGCAGCACTATCTATTAAATCGGTTGTGAATAAGCCAATCAAATTTGTTGGAACAGGTGAAAAGTTAGACGCCTTAGATATTTTCTATCCGAGTAGGATGGCTGATCGGATTTTAGGAATGGGTGATATTGTTTCTCTCGTTGAAAAAGCGCAAGAACAATTTGACGAAGAAGAGTCGAAGAGACTTCATAAGAAAATTGCTAAGAATCAATTTGGCTTCGACGATTTCCTCAATCAAATTCAGCAAATCAAGAAGATGGGAAATATGAAAGATCTTCTTGGAATGATTCCCGGTGTTGGAAAAGCAGTTCGAGATATTGATATCAGCAACGATTCCTTTAAGCACATTGAAGCAATTATTCAGTCGATGACGAAAGATGAGCGAACAAATCCAGCATTGCTTGATGGGAGTAGAAGACAACGAATTGCACAAGGCAGCGGAACAACAATTCAGGAAGTGAATAAGTTGATCAAGCAATTTGATGAAATGAAAAAAATGATGAAAGTTTTTTCCAATAAAGATCAGGCAGCAAAGTTGATGCGGAATATGCCAGGCATGCGTAAATAAAAAACTAAAAGTAGAAATACACTTCAAGTAACTATGATACTCGACGGAAAAGTAGCCAGTGCAGAATGGAAATTGAAATTAACTGCAGAAGTTAATCTGATGTTGTCGCAAGGGAAAAGAGCTCCGCATTTAAGTGCAATTTTAGTTGGAAATAATGGAGCATCTGAAACGTACATTGCCAGTAAAGTAAAAAACTGTGCAGAAGTTGGATTCATATCATCCTTGTTTAAATTTGATTCAACTATTTCAGAAATAGATTTATTAAAAAAAATAAAAGAAATCAATGACGATGATTCTATCGATGGATTAATTGTTCAGCTACCTTTGCCAGCTCATATTGATGTTCAGAAAGTGACGGAAGCAATTTCTCCTAAGAAAGATGTAGATGGATTTCACCCTGTCAACGCCGGTCGAATGATGCAAAATTTACCTTGCTATATTCCTGCTACTCCTTTTGGTATTTTATTAATGCTTGAACATTTTAAAGTTGAAACTTCCGGAAAAAGTTGTGCCATCATTGGAAGAAGTAACATTGTTGGTATGCCAATGAGTGTTTTGATGTCACGAAATGGTTATCCAGGAAATTGTACAGTTACATTATGTCATAGCAAAACAGCAGATATACAATCCATCGCTTTGCAATCTGATATTATTGTGGCGGCTTTAGGAAAACCAAATTTCCTAAAAGCTGAAATGGTAAAAAAAGGTGCAGTTGTTATTGATGTTGGTATTACCAGAATAGCCAGTGATAAAACAAAGAGCGGATTTAAAATTGCAGGCGATGTGGATTTTGAAAATGTTGCTGAGAAATGCTCATGGATAACACCTGTGCCGGGAGGAGTAGGACTAATGACCATTGTTGGATTGTTGAAAAACACCTTGACAGCTGCAAAGAATGAGATTACATTTTAAGACCTTTGAATTCTACATGGTAGTTTATAATTCAAAGAAAAAATAAATCAACTAACGAGCATACCAACAAATTTAGATTCGAAATCACTAGGACGAAAATTAATGAGTGAACAAAAAAAAAATAATTTTGAAATGACTTATCCTTTGATGGAAGATTTTTATACCATCCAGGGAGAAGGTTATAATACAGGGAAAGCAGCCTACTTTCTTCGACTTGGAGGATGCGATGTTGGTTGCGTTTGGTGCGACGTAAAAGAATCGTGGGATCCCAATGCTCATCCTCAAGTTTCTGTCGATGAAATGATCCAACGAATTGAAAAGACTAAATCAGAATCTATCGTTGTTACAGGTGGAGAACCGACTATGTATGATTTAGAACCTTTGACAAGTGCATTGCATGAAAAATTTCTATCTTGTTGGATTGAGACAAGCGGTGCGTATCCAATAACAGGAGAATGGGAATGGATTTGTGTGTCTCCAAAAAAGTTTAAACCACCATTGGAATTTTCGCTTCTTAAAGCTGATGAACTAAAAATTATAATTTATAACCAGTCAGACTTTGAATGGGCAGAACAACATGCAGAACAAGTGACCAATGATTGTATTCTTTATCTCCAACCTGAATTTTCAGTCTTCAATAAAGTAATGCCATCCATCGTTGAATATGTCAAGCACAATCCAAAGTGGAGAATATCTATTCAGAGTCATAAGGTGATGGGAATTGAGTGATAGAAGAAAGTAATAAGCAATAGGTAATAAGGTAATAAGGTTTTAGGTTAGAAGTCGGAGGTCAGAGAAGAAAGTGATAAGTGAAAAAACAGAAAACAAAAAACAAAAAGATCATTATATGGGGCACAATAAAAAAATAATTTCTTTAGTATTTTTAATTGCCCTATTATTTTGTCAAAGATCTTTTTCTCAGAAAAGTGAGTATTCGAGTTCTGTACCCAAAGCTATTCGAAGTTTTGAAGCGGCTTTAAAATTTTACGACAATAGACTTAATGACAAAGCGCTTGAATCGCTTATCGATGCAATCAAAGAAGATCCGAAATTTGTTGAAGCACATACATTGCAAGCCAATATTTATTACGACATCCACGATTACGAAAAATCAATTGCCTCTTATAAAAATGCCATTGCTATTAATCCTGATTTTTATTCTAACAATTATTACGGACTCGGTGTCGTTGAATTTTTAGGGGGTCACTATTCTGATGCTCGAACTCATTTTGAAAAATTTCTGACACTTCCGAAAATTTCTCCGGCATTATCTGCCAAAGCAAAAAAATATATTATCTCGAGTAATTTTGCAGAAACTGCCGTGCTAAACCCTGTTCCTTTTAACCCAATTAATATGGGGGACTCCATCAACACAAACGATCATGAATATTTTCCAGCAATTACAGGTGATGGAAAAACATTTTTATTTACTCGACGCCTAAAAACTGTCGATCAAAACGGACGAAAACAAGAGCAAGAAGATTTTTATATTTCTCACATGACGCCGAAAGGTTGGGACTTAGCTCAGCCTGTAACTGAAATAAATACCGATGGCAATGAAGGAGCTCCTTCGCTTTCTGCCGATGGTCAATATTTGTTTTTCACTAGCTGTGAAGAATTATATCACAGTTCAAATCAACGTCCGACCAAAGGAAGTTGTGATTTATTCATTGCTAAAAAAGTAGGTGACAAATTTTTAAACCCGCGCAACTTAGAAGTTCCAATCAACTCACCTGCTTGGGAAAGTCAGCCTTCTTTTTCTTCTGATGGTCGAACGCTTTATTTTGTACGAGCTATTAAAGAAGCTAATAATATTTCTCATCACGATATTTTTATGAGCCAAATTGGTGATGATAGTAAATGGAGTGAGCCCGTTTCTGTTAGTGATAAAATTAATACAAAGGGTGACGAGTTATCTGTTTTCATTCATCCTGACGATCAAACACTTTATTTTTCTTCTGAT
>JANLRG010000623.1:0-1207 GCA_031361545.1 Bacteroidota bacterium | reverse complement strand
CAATCCTACGGAAGATAAAAACATATTCGGTAATGATGACACCAACATGTTTGGACAAAAAAGCAATAAATACAACCGCAAAGCCGCCGTTTTGGGCTTCGCTTACACGCTACCGCTATTTTTAGTTGCCGATGCACGCGTTGACAGCGATGGTAAATTCCGTTTTCAATTGGGCAGAGAAGATATAGCTTTGACAAACCGCTTGCGGCTGAATTTTATGCTCAATACCGACCGAGAATATATGCTGGGTGGACGCTATATTTTGACAAAATACCTCTCTTTATCAAGCCATTATGACAGTGATATGGGGCTTGGTGGCGGCTTAACTATCATTTATTAGCGGCAGCCCCCCCTCAGTATTACGCATACAGAACGGGCTTTTTTTTCAATAATTGCCTAATACGTATCATGTGTGTCACTGATTTTGGTCATTCCTGCATTTTTTAAAAATGCTCAATTTCGCAGTATTAAAATTCATTCATATTTAAAATAATAAAAATGAAAAAGTTATCAATCATTATTCTTTTCGCCATCGGTCTTGTTAGACAAAACCTTATGGCACAAACCGTTGACTCCAAAGGGCGTGTTATTGACGCAAAAGGAGATGTGTATATTGACGGCACTAAATTGGGGTCTATCACAATGGACAGCATCGTGAAAAATGCAAATGGAAAGCCAATGGCTTTTCTCAAATCAGGCGGTGTTTTGGTCAATTCCAAAGGACGCACGCTTGGCAGGATGGGCAAGGACGGCAAAACCTATTATAACGCTAATGGTGCTGTGGTTTATAAATTAAAAGAAAATACCGACACGGAAACCTGCGATATTTTAGATGCCAAAGGTAAAGTAATAGGAAACGTTCATAATAATTACAAGGCGATGGCTTGTACGTTACATTGTTATTCCAATAATATGGATGCGAAAACGCATCAGAAAAGAAAGAAAGTTCAGCAATAGTTTTCCTACACCCCCTCAGTATAAAATGCTTTTTTTAGTCGAAAATCGAACAATGAATACATTGAAGCCCATAATTCTCTTATTTCCCATTATTGCCTTGATTTTGGTAAGCCTTTTATTTGCCTTTTCACTAAAAAAAGTGGCGAACAAAAAGGCTTTCAAGCGGTTTGTTCTCATGATAATGGGGTTTGCATTTGTATTGAATCTGGTATGGGAATTAGCCCAAATGCCGCTTTATGACAACACTTCT
>JANLRG010000593.1:0-1699 GCA_031361545.1 Bacteroidota bacterium | reverse complement strand
AATAATTCTTAAATCCTTTTGGATTTTCATTCACAGATACTTCATATTTCGTCTCACGTCCGTCTAAGCTTTGAGCTGGAAGTATGATAAATGAAAACATTATCAATGTTAACAAAGAATTTACTTTTATCATGATATTGTAGGTTTAAAAGGTAATCTTGTCTTTGTGATGTACAAGAACATAATTGAAATGAGTTTTTATTTGGAAAATGAAAGGGGTGCAACCCCGTTTTGATGTAAGCGATAAAAATACATATCTTTGAGAAAAAAAAGCTGATGGAAATTAAATTATTAAAACAAGAAGGGTCAGAATTGACTTACCAAGTGAAAATCAAATTAGAAGGCGATATGCTGAGTATGGAAGAACAGATTCAAGGCTTGGTGAATCAAATAGGGCAGACAACGACAGCGAGTGCCTTAAAACAATGTGATACAGATGGTAAAGCTATAGAAATGCAAGGCGAACGATATACGAGTAAAGGGGCTCAAAAAAAAACTATCAAACGCCGTATGGACAAATCCAAATAGAGCGACATGTTTATCAAAGTAGTCGAGGCGGAAAGACCATAGTCCCCTTAGAGATAAGAGGTCGGGTATTACAAAATGCAACGCCTCGCTTAGTCAAAATGCTGAGTGGGAAATATGGTGAGTTGAGTGCAGAGCGCGTGGAATGGGATATGAAAGAACATCATGGTTTGGGTTTGAGTAGTCATTATATTCAGCAAGTGAGTGGAGCGATTGGTGAAGTGATGCGAGAAAAGGAATGGGAATGGACGTATAGTTTGCCTGAGATGCGAAAAAAAGTAGCCACCATAAGCATCGGTAGAGATGGCACTACAACGGCTATACGGGGGGAAGGTTATAAGCAAACAATGGCAGGAACGATTGCTTTTTATGACAAAAAAGGCAATCGGATGAGCACTTTGTACTTAGGCTGTGCCCCGGAGAAGAAAAAGGAGACGTTTGATGCCTTATTGAAGCGGGAAATAGACTTGGTTAAAAAGCAATATCCGAAAGCCCATTATACAGGGGTAGCCGATGGAGCGTTGGATAATTGGACGTTTCTAAGTCCTGTAACAGATGTCCAAATTTTAGATTTTTTTCATGGGGCAGATTATTTAAAGAAATTTGCGGATATAGTTTTCTCAGACCCCAAGCAAATAAATGCTTTTCAAGAACAAATGCGAAGGATTCTCAAAGACGAAAAAGGCGGCGTTCACAAAGTTATCAAAACACTTAAAGACTTTTCAATTGCCTTGACTAATCAGCAGAGCAAAGACCAAGCAAGAACTATTATTGGTTATTTCAATAACAATAAAGAGAAAATGGATTATTTTACCTATCAAAAAAAAGGGTATCCTATAGGTTCAGGTGTCACGGAGGCGGCTTGTAAAACATTAGTCAAACAAAGGCTCTCTCAGTCAGGAATGAAATGGAATAGAACAGGCGTCGATGATGTATTATTAACACGAGGGCTTTTACTATCAGAAGGCAGATGGAAGCAATTGTGGAATAAGGTTGCTCAATTAGGATATAATTAAGTTACATTAAAATGGGGTTACACCCATTACCCAAATGGTCACGCAGTGCAAATTCGTATTGAAAAACATTGCTATTCGCCTCTTTGGTAATTGCCCCCTCAGTATGGTCCGTATGTCAATCAACTTTTTTCACTATACTACTTTATACATGATACTCA
>JANLRG010000571.1:0-2346 GCA_031361545.1 Bacteroidota bacterium | reverse complement strand
TGATATCAATTCTGTTTTGCATGATAAAAGAGGTTTTAAAAACTGATGAAATAATGTTGTTGATATTAGTATCAAAAACTATTTCAATGCTTTTTTAGTTCATACAAATTCAAAAAAATAACATTAATTTTTATTTTTTTTTAGCAACAACAAAACAAAAGGCTATCTGGTATTTATCCAAATAGCCTTTCATCATTTATTTTCACGATTGAATGTTCTTTTTAATATTGAGTAGATATTAATGATTGTCCGAGTGAGATATCTCATACCAACTTGAACCGTACCAGATAAGCATCATGACATCGCCACTCCGCTTATCGTTCCAGTTAGTATCCAGATTGCAGTTGCCTGAATCGATTAAGACTACATTCGTTGCACTTGAAGCTAAGAGTATCAATATCTGTCCATTGGTCAAGCCATCTGTTATGGTAAATGTAAATTTTGACCCTCCCGTATTGTTTAGAATGATGAACGACTCATTACCAACGGTCACTACTTGATTGTTGGTAGTCAAATTGACAACGCTTCCGGGCGTAACGCTTAACCCGCCATTTACTTCCAAAATAGTACCCGGTGTTGATGTGCCAATACCGACACTTCCAGCAGAAGTAATACGCATCTCTTCAGCATTATTTGTTTTAAAAACGAGGTCTTTATTATCGGTTGTACCAACGAAATTGGTGCCTGCCGTCGTGCCACTATTGCCTGTTGTTGACCAACCCGTTCCCGAAGCCCCTGTTAAGCCCTGCCCTCCTGTCAGCACCCATTTCGTCAATGTTGCGTTGTACATAAAAGTCGCAACACCATTTGAGGCGACCGTGACATCCGAACCACCTGTATTAATTTGATTGGCAGTACTGGATGTGACTTGATGTTTTAAGGTCATGGTGTAACTGGTGGCATTGATAATGGTCAATAAACGTCCGTCAAGACCATTGGTAAAGCCTGTAATCGTAAAAACAGCCGTCGGGGCAGTAATACGATAAAAACTCATGGTGTCTATGGTCACATTGTTGTTTGTACCATTAGCCATACTGAGGGGGGTGCCTTCGCGCATGGCGACTGAACCATTGACATCTAATACGGCTTGCGGAGTAGCTGTTTTGACACCGATATTTTGTGCTCCAAGAACATTGCTAAATAGTAATAGTGGGAGCCACAATATTGATAAGTATCCTGTTGTCATCTTAATGTTTTTAGTTTGAGATAACTTATATCTATTTCTTTATGAAATAGATACGTGAAAGAGGCTATTTTGTTTGGCTTTTCATTCTTTGACTGATGAGGCTTATACGATATTGAATAATTTCTATTATTCAAAACACCGTTAATTACAACATCCATTGCCTGTACAAGACACTAATTGCGCCCGATATCGGGTTGAAGCACCGAGGTTTATGACATTGTATGTCATACCCGTTGCACCACTGATATTTGTCCAAGTCGTTCCATTAGGACTTGATTGCCATTGAATCGAACATGTTCCCAAACCGACCGTTGGTGTCGCCGTTAAAGTAACATTAGCACCGACGCATACAATAGCAGGTGGAATACTGACCGATACGGAGGGGTCTGCTACGACTGTAACCGTGGTGGTATTGGAGGTTGCATTGCCACAAACAGACGCTGATTTGTAAATAAGCATGCGATAACGCATGGTTGAGGGGCTTGATGTAGGGGGCGCATAAGTAGATGCTGTAGCACCGCCGATATTTGACCAAGTGATCGCATCGGGAGAAGACTGCCATTGATAATTGATGCCAGTTGAGCCATTTGTGAGCGTGGAAGTCAAGAGGACAGAGCCGCCCTCACAAACAGTTGAATTATCGGCAGTGACACTAACGGATACATTTTCACAAATGACCGTGGTATTAACCTCAAAAAAAACGCGCCCACATGAATCCGTAATAATTGCTGTAATTTGACAATTGGTAGCAGACGGTACTGAGGGGGGGATAAATGTTGTATTGGCTTGAGTTGCTGATGGGCTAAAAGTTCCGCCACAAGTAGATTGCCACTGGATAGTATATTTGGCAATGTTTTGTCCCGCTGGTAAAGTTAAGCTGAGATTGGTCGGCGAAGCGGCGGGTATGGTATCGGGAATATAACCGATGGTCGGTATGACGGCTCTTTCATTAGCAGATTGGTAACTGAAATTAAACATAATCCGTTGAGCCGCTACCCGTTCTGCAATTGTACCGCCTTTATTATGGTCGTGTGCAGCTTCGTAGAGCACATTTCCACGTGTACTGTCACCGAATGCCTTACCATACGCCACGATGGTGGCGGGTCCAGGGGATAAGGTAGGTACATTTGACTGTGTGAGGTCAAGAACACCTATGTTTG
>JANLRG010000554.1:0-3392 GCA_031361545.1 Bacteroidota bacterium | reverse complement strand
CGTTTCCTCCGTGAAAGGGAGATGTCCTAACCCCTAGACGAACGGGCCATCTTTGGGACGGCAAAGGTAGAATTTCTTTCAGAAAATCAAAGATTCTAAGTAAAAATAATCATTCGATTTAGGGAATTGAGAATGAGTCACTTGTTTAGTCTTAATTCGGTTATGAAATCTCAACTCCAAAAAACAATTGCTAGTTGATTGGTAGAAAAGCATTTAACAAATCCATTTCAAATTTTAGTGGATCATTTGGTGAAGACACATGTAGGAGAAATTTCACTCTTTCTTTTTTCGGTTCAATCGCTCAAATGAAGAAGCTGCTACTACTAAACTTCTTGTTACATTCGCAGCCTCTTTTAAAGTTGTATGGAATTATTGGATAAAAAATTACGTGTCAAAAAATCATTAATACCAGGATCCGGAAAAGGACTTTTCACAACTATCGACATCCCCGCTAAATCAATGATTGTTGAATACAAAGGAAAACTGGTTCGTTGGAATGATGTGAAAGAAAGTGACGGCTATAATCCTTACATCTTCAAAATTAATAATCGCTGGGCGATTGATGCGCTCCACGATAAAAAAGTAATTGGTCGTTATGCCAATGATGCTCGCGGATTTGCTAGGGCAATAGGAATGCGGAACAATTGTGAATACATTGTGGTTGGGAAAAAAGTTTACATCAGTGCAACGAGGAAGATTCACAAAGGCACAGAAATTTATGTTGATTATGGTAGCGGATTTTGGTCGCTTCTCAAAAAAATTCTAAAGGATCCCGATTACAAGAAAAAAGTAAAATTAGCAAAGCAAAGAGTTAAGAAATAAAATCTTTTTTAAATCAGTTTTTTGAGAATTTTTAATTCCCGCTGATTGCAGCTGAAGTGTCACTGATAGTTCAGAGTTTATGTTCTTAGCAATGGACTATTCTCTCTATAAACGTCTGCGAAATTCTGCGGGCAAAATTATCCCCGCAGACTGCCGCTGAAGTGTCACTGAAAGTTGAGAGTTTATGTTCTTAGCAATGGACTATTCTCTCTATAAACGTCCGCGAAATTCTGCTGGCAAAATTATCCCGCGGATTGCCGCTGAAGTGTCACTGAAAAAAAACAGACTTTTTATTCTCTTGACTATATCAACTTTCGACACGAATACCGACGACTAAAATATCATCAATTTGGTCGGTGTTTTTTCTATACGCTAAATGGAATTCATTGAGATTGATAAATTGTTCAGCAAGAGATTTTCCGCGTTGCATTAAAATTAATTCCTTGAATTTTTTTCTTGTTAATTTTTTATCATTTTCCCCACCAAACTGATCAGCATAACCGTCTGTTGATAAATATAAAATGTCGTTTTTTTGAATATCAATTTTATAATTGGTGTACGGAATTCGATTTTCTACTAAACCGATTGACTGCTTGTCTGGCTTAAACTCGAGGAGCTCATATATCATTCCACTTCTAGCAATCCACAATGGAATGTTGGCTCCCGACCAAAAAAGTTCACGCGTATTTTTATTGAAGGCACACATACTTGCATCCATTCCATCTTTTACTTCACCATCGAATCCAAGAGAATCAGTTATTAACTCTGCAACCTTGTCTAAGATCTTTGAAGGTTCAAAAAGTCCAAACTCTTTTACTGTTCTGTTCAGAGCATTGGTACAAAGTATATTGATTAGTGCGCCTGGTACTCCGTGCCCTGTACAATCGCAGACTGCAAAGAATAGCCACTCATCTTTTTCTTCCATCCAATAGAAGTCGCCCGAGACAATATCTTTTGGTAGATATAAAACAAAATTCTCTCCTAGTTTTTTTTGAATAGCTGAAGGTGATGGCATCAATGCATTCTGAATTCTTTTTGCATAGTTTATCGAGTCGACTAATTCTTTTTTTTCTCTTTGAATAACTGATTTCTCCTTTTTCAGCTCATGAGTTCTTGACTCTACTTGATTCGATAAATATCTCTCCTGTAAAATTCGAAACAAAGCATTAAACTTAAAGTCTAACTTATTTACTGCAATGTTTATTGGTGAGCCAACCTTTCTATGCTCCATATCTAACCACATTCTGTTGAATGGATTTTTTGCATTTTTTATATAGCGCTCGGGATTTCTAACTTTAATAATAATGCATTCTGAAAAAAATAAATTACTCGTATTAATTTCAATTACATCCGACCAATAAATCATTCCGGCAGAAACATATCCGGAATTGTCAACTATACCAAAGTTATTTATGATTAGCCCGGGATGTTTATTAGATAATCTTTTGATAGAGGCGACAACTATAATTCCGGATATAACTGCAGCGACAGTGTTCAATAGAATAGAAACAAAATCAGCCAGAGAAAACAGGTTGTCTTCGAAAATTATCTGATAAACATTGACGCTGAAATGAATAGTTAAATATATCGTACCAAGAACAATAAAAAATCTTGCTTTTTTTTTCGAATATATTTGTACAGGTTTTTGAATTTGCATAAAGTGTAAAACTAAAAATAAATTGGTTCAATACACTATATTTTGATTAGAAATTCTCACCTAAATTTTTACTCTTTTTTGAATTGCATCGAAACAGAATTTACACAATAACGCATTCCTGTTTCCGATGGTCCATCGTCAAATATATGACCTAAATGAGAACCGCATTTGGCACAAAGAATTTCGGTACGTACCATACCGTGTGCCGTGTCTTTTTTCTGAATAATTTTTCCACCTTCTATTTCTCTGTCGAAAGATGGCCATCCGCAACCGGAGTCGAATTTCATATCAGAAGTGAAAAGTTCATTTCCACATGCTCGACAGAGGTATAGTCCTTTCTCTTTATTCAAATAAAGTTGACCAGTAAATGGTCGTTCAGTTCCTTTCTGACGAAGAACATAATATTCTTCTTCCGATAATTCTTTTTTATATTCTTCTTCGCTCTTATTCATTTCCATTGGTAGAGTGTTATAAGGATTAAAATTTTGATTTTATTTTGTGATGAGAGAATATTTTTAGCGAACTTGTTTATAAAAATCTTTTTTTGTTTTCGATAGAAGGTACCATACATTCATTTCTTTTTCCAAACCATTTAATTCGATTTCTTGCTATGAAATCATATACCCAATTCCGAATTGGAGTGGGGATAATAATAAAAATCCAAAAGATTGGCCAAAGTCCGTTCATGCTTTTCGCGATTCTAAGGGCTGCATTCGATTTAGTGTAAAATGTGCCATCTGTAAACAAAATAACAGAGTTTGAATCTTCACTATTAAATTTATTATCGAGTAAAAATTTTCTCGAGTAATCAGATTGAATCGGACAGAAAAGAAATTTTTCTTGTCTGTCATTTTTAATAATCAATTGAATAAAATTATTACAAAGATTACATACTCCATCAAAGAAAATTATG
>JANLRG010000544.1:0-1094 GCA_031361545.1 Bacteroidota bacterium | reverse complement strand
GTTGAACATTCCCACAAAAAAAGCAAAACCCCATTTCCTCGTTTTTTTACGAAGAAAAATTTCCGCCTTTTACGCAATTCAAAAAACAGCGATTATTCAGTCAGAAAATATTTGCAAGCATTTTATCTCGTAAAAAAACATTTTTTAAGGGTTAAGAAAGTTTACTGACTTTTCCTAACCCTTACTAACGTTTTTTTCAAGGTCAAATTTCAAATGCGTTGCTTGAAAAAAAATCTTTTTTACGTAAAGGAAAATTCCGTAATTCCCGTAAAATGGAAAAACACATTCTTTCCAAATCTTCTTTCTTGAAAGGCTGTCAATGCCCGAAAGCACTGTACTTGAGTAAGCACAACCGTGGACTTAAAGAAGAACCGGATGCAGCATTGCAAGCGATATTCACGCAAGGAAAGAAAGTCGGCGAGTTGGCGCAGCAGTTGTTTCCGGGTGGAGTGGATTTTACGCCGGTGAGTGTTTTCGATTTTCAGGAAGCTGTTGTGAGGACGAAGGAAGAGATTGCGAAGGGAACGAAGGTGATTTACGAAGCGGCGTTTCAATATGATGGTGTGTTGGCGGCATTGGATATTTTGGTGAATGACAAGAGTAGGTGGAAGGCATATGAAGTGAAAAGTTCGACTAGTGTTACGGAGACGTATGAGTTGGATGCGACGATACAATATTTTGCGATCACGAATTCGGGGATTGCGTTGAAAGATATTTCAATCGTGCATATTAATAATCAATACGAGAAGAACGGTGCTATTGATGTGCATGAACTTTTTACAATTGCATCGGTGAAAGAACGAGTGTTGGAATTGTTGCCGGGTATTCCTGCGATAGTTGCTGAGTTGAAAGCGGTGTTGAATGCAAAGAAGATTCCGAATGTAGATATCGGTCCGCATTGCAATAGTCCGTATGCATGTGATTTCGTCGGACATTGCTGGCAACATATTCCTGACTATTCTGTTTTCAACATTGCGCGTTTGTTGGAGACAAAAAAGTTTGAGCTCTACAAAAGGAACATTATCAATTTCGTCGACATACCGGAAGATTATCCGCTGAACGAAAATCAGTGGATGCAGGTGAAAAGTGAATTG
>JANLRG010000541.1:0-14519 GCA_031361545.1 Bacteroidota bacterium | reverse complement strand
AAATTCAGCAGGATGCGATTCAACTATCACAACAAACTTAACTGTCATTCCGAATTCGTCATCATCAAGAAATATTTCAATTTGCAATGGTGCAACAACAACTCTTCCCGGTGGAACGATTGTTTCTACAGCTGGAACGTATGTCAATCATATTCCAAATGCAGCAGGATGCGATTCGACAATCACCACGAACTTAACGGTCATTCCGAATACTTCATCAAGTAGAAATATTTCAATTTGTGATGGAACAGCTTATGTTTTACCGGATGGAGATTCAGCAACCATTTCTGGAACTTACATTTCTCATATTTCTAATGCAGCAGGGTGTGATTCGACGATTACAACAACTGTTACTGTCAATCTTATTTCTTCAGTTACTGTAAATGTGACTATTTGTAATAGTACTTCTTTTACTTTGCCAAACGGAATCGTTGTTTCTTCTGCAGGGATCTACATTTCTACAATCCCTAGTTATCAAGGATGCGATTCTATTGTTACAACTATTCTAAGTGTTGTAAACAGTTCATCAAGCTCGCAATCAGTTTCAATTTGTTCTGGCGATTCTTATACTTTACCAAATGGAAATTTAGTTTCTGTACCAGGAACATACGCTACGACTATTGCTAATTTTGTTGGTTGTGATTCCGTAATTACTACCATTCTAGTAGTAAAGAATGTGTCATCATCAACTTCTTTCATCACAATTTGTAGTGGAAATAATTTTACACTTCCTGATGGAACAATTGTAACCACAACAGGGACATATACGACGATAATTCCAAATTCCGAAGGATGTGATAGTGTAATTACTACTCATTTAACGACAATAACAAACACTGCATCTTCTATTTCAGTTTCTATTTGTGCCGGATCTGAATTAGTACTTCCAGATGGGAATATTGTGTACCCAGTTGCAAATGGAATTTACTCTTCAACTTTGGTCAATGCTAATTATTTGGGATGTGATAGTATCATAACAACAAATGTCACAGTGAAATCGTTACCAACGTTAACTTCTGTTGCAACTCAAATACGATGTTTCGGTGGAACCGGGAGCGTTATTTTATCTTCATCAGGTGGAATAGCTCCATATACTCTTAGTTCAAATCCGACAACGGGATTAACTGCAGGTCTCTATTATTTTACAACTACAGATGCCAATGGGTGTATTGATACTTCGGAGGTAACAATTAATTTAGCTCCGTCACAGTTATCACTTTCTGCCACACCAAATCAAATACAATGTAACGGTGGTAAAGGAAGTGTAACACTTCAAGGAGTTGGAGGAACTTCCCCATATTCATATTCAGGCGCACTGACTACAAATCTAAATATGGGCACCTATAATTATTCTGTTACCGATTCAAAAGGTTGTACGGCACTTTCGTCTGCGACAATTTTAGTAGCTCCTTTAAGGATAACAGCAAGTATTATTTCAAGTCCAACCTCTTGCATTGCTAACACTGGTTCTTCTGTCGTAACTCCATCTGGAGGAACGGCCCCTTATACTTATTCATGGAACACAAGTCCAATTCAACTAACAAAAACTGCAATAAGTTTAGCCGCTGGGCCATATATTGTAACAATATCTGATAGTCATAATTGTACTTCTACCGCTTCCGCAATCATCGTTAATTCTTCTGCACCTAAAGCTTTGACTACAGGTAAAACTGCTCTTTGTCTTGGAGCGCCTACTACAGTTTGTGCCACTCCTGGAATGACATCCTATCTGTGGAGCAATGGCGATACAACTCAATGTTCTGTGATTTCTACGGTTGGTACTTATTTTGTTAGAGTGACAAATTTAGCAGGCTGTTCTGCAACAACAACTGTGAATATCACTCAAAGTACTCTGCCAATTTGTGCGATTTCTGGAGCAGATTATATTTGTCCAGGTGGATCAACAACATTAGCTGCTCCCGCAGGTTACACTTATCTCTGGACACCCTCTTCAACAAAACAAATTGTGAATGCAAGAGTGGGCGGATTATATACTGTTGTTATTAAAAATTCAGCTGGGTGCACTAGTACTTGTAGTAAAGTTATTTCTTCACCAATGAAAGTATCAATTGCGAATACAAGAGGAAGTTGTGCTAATGGATTTCAAGGAAGTTGCACTGCTGTTGTTACAGGTGGAGTTCCACCATACTCTTTTAGCTGGAGTAGGGGTGATACTACTTCGACTATTAATTATCTTTTGGCGGGTCCTTATAGTGTTCATGTAACAGATTCAAAAGGCTGCGTGGTTATTGTTTCTACAGTTGTTACCGTTTCAAAAGCATCAACAGATTATAGTCGAATTGTGACTGGATTTAATAATAATGATATTCCTATCAACAGATATATTTGGTTTAGCGCTGTGGTAAAAGTAAATTATACTGGAACTTATCCATTAGAATTAAAGTTTACCGATCAAAATATTGCTAGCTCAAGATTTAACATTAATCCAAAAAATGCAAGATTAATTATTGATTCTTCTATCACAGTTGCCACAACTATTTATAATGGTACTGAATGGGTAACTACTACACCACCTTCTCCCTCTGGAAATTATTTTATCGCTGGATATTCTCACAAAGTCCCTGCTACAATTTTAAGAAATCTAAGCTCTATCACTTGGAAAGGAATTTGGATTGCTGATAAAGCAGGAGTGACGTCGTTAGATTGGAAATGGGCAGCGGCAGTTTATTCTAATTTTAATATTGATTGTTCAGTGCTAGGTGTTAAGCCAGTCGATGGGTTGAGTGGATCAATTTATCCTAACTTGGACCTAGCTGGTTCTCCTGAAAATTTCAAATTGTTTGTTGTTGCTGGAGCACGAGGATTGGCAAACGGTGATTTCGTTGGAACATATACTGGAATTGCTACTAGAACTCCGTGTACACTTCCAGCTAATTATTTAACTAGTCCGCGTCAATCGTTTAGTTCAACAGAAGTAGTAAGTGATAATTTTGTTGCGAATGCTTTCCCAAATCCTTTTTCATCAAGAACAACAATTGAATTTATGCAGAATGATTTCGATGGTCATGCAACTGTTGAAGTATTTAATTTGGAAGGACAAATTATTGCTAAACTTTATCAAGGTACAATACATTCAGGTGAAAGATATAGTTTTGAATTTAATGGCGCTGATTTGCCTGGTGGCATTTATGTGTATCGTATTTCATTTGCAGACAAGGTTTATAATGGACGTTTAGTTCTGACCAATTAAATAACAATTTGAATCGTCCAGAAATAAGTTGATTGATTTTACAAAATCCCGATTGCCTTTAGTAGTCGGGATTTTATTTTGTAATTATTTTGAATACATTAATAATGAAATGCACATATCATTGGTAATTATTCAAGCCCCACTTTTTATTTCTGAATTATTTTTCATTTTCTTTAAATCTTTTATTCCTGTTCTTTAATTTTAAACACTAATGATTTTACCTCATTTTACTAAGTAGTCATCTATATTTTTAGATACTAAGTAAATATATTGGTAACATTGAAAAGTCAAATGCGCTTTTCATGAAAAAATTCAACACGTCCTTGTCCACTGCCTTCCATCTAGTGGCGTGGTTACTAATATTACCATTCTTACTCTTCCTGTTGTTTCAAAATACAACTGAAACAATTTTAGTCCCTAATAACACAATCAATAAAGGAATATTAGCCATTATTGTAAGTGTTGTTGGAGTAGTTAATTCAGGTCTTTTAGTTCCTCGCTTTTTATACATCCGTAAAATAGCTCAGTACTTACTTACCGTTTTTGTTTTACTCATCATCGGTGTGGTGTTGGATTTAACGTTATCAATTTCTGTTTCTCCTGTCATTCAATTCATCGAGCATTTTTCCATTACACGTATCGCTGCCATTATTGCGGCAATTATCATCAGTACAAGTATTCGGATTATTGTTGATCAACATAAAGTGGTTTACTAAAAAACTAATCAAAAAAAAAGAGCTGTCTGTTTTAGAAAGCTCTTTTTTTATGTGAGTAATTTATAAACTTAATTCGATTTATAATGTAGTGGAAGTTTTTTAGTCAATGCTTCGCCAGGTTCAGGAACCCAATGATGACGTCCGCCTGCTAATTCATCATCGAAGTCAACAGGAATATTATTTGCTAATGCTCTGTCTTTCCAAGTTAGCGTTTCTTTGCCATCATCGCGACGTTCCATGGTGATGCATTCTTCTACCGGACAAACCAAAGAACACAAATTACAACCTACACAATTTTCATCAATGATTGTTGGCTTTCGATTTAATGCATCGTCAGACAAACTGATTGCTTGATGAGCTCCATCTTCACAAGCTGTGTAGCAAAGTTGACAACCAATACACTTGTCTTGATTTATGTTAGCGACAACTTTATATTTCAAATTTAGATCTTCCCAATGTTTTATATTAGGTAGTGCTTTGCCTCTGAAATCATCGATTGTTTTAAAACCTTTTTCATCCATGTAAGCCGATAAGCCAGCATTTAATTCTCTGATGATTCCAAATCCATAATGCATAACCGCTGTACAAACTTGTACTGTTGTTGCGCCAAGCAAAATAAATTCAACTGCATCTTTCCAATTCTCAATTCCACCAATTCCTGAAATTGGCAAATTAAAATTTGGATGCTGAGCACAGTTCTTTAGCATGTTCATTGCAATCGGCTTCACTGCTGGTCCGCAATATCCGCCATTGGTGCTTTTACCATCAACAATAGGGTAGGGGACAAACTGATTAATGTCAACTCCAACAATACTCTGAATGGTATTAATCAAACTGATTGCATCTCCACCGCCTTCTTGTGCAGCCATTGCTGGTCTAGTAATGTCAGTGATGTTAGGTGTTAACTTTACGATGACTGGTTTCGTTGCAACTTCTTTCACCCAACTAACAATCGTTTTCAAAACTTTGGGCTCCTGTCCAACTGCAGATCCCATTCCTCTTTCGCACATTCCATGTGGACAACCAAAATTTAATTCTAACCCATCAGCCCCAGCATTCTCTGCATCTTTCACTATTTGATGCCACTGTTCTCTAGTCTCAACCATTAGTGATGCTATTACTGCATGATCCGGAAACCGTTTTTTTACTTCTTCAATTTCTCTTAAATTATCTGCTAAGGGACGATCAGTTATTAATTCAATATTGTTAAATCCCATCATTCTGGTATCTCGATAATTCACGGCACCATAACGGCTCGATACATTGACTACTGGTACACCTAAAGTTTTCCATACTGCACCTCCCCAACCAGCATCAAATGCTTTCATGATTTGATAACCACTATTTGTAGGTGGAGCAGATGCAAGCCAAAATGGATTCGGTGATTTTATTCCTGCAAGATTTGATCTTAAGTCAGCCATAATATATTTTTATAATGACACTGTGTGTCGATTAATTATTCTCCTAAAATAAAATGATGTATTCCACGAGCTGCTTTTCTGCCTTCTGCAGCTGCATTCACTACTTCTTGTCCACCACTTACTGCATCTCCTGCCGCAAAATATTTAGGATTTTTTGTTTGAAAATTCGTTGGGTTTATTTCTATTTTTCCTTTACCATCAGTGGTTACGCCATTCATCAAATTCAATATTTTTGTTTGCTTTGATTGGCCTGTTGCTTTGATTACCCAATCACATTCTTCAATAAATTCGCTGCCAGCAATATTTTCCAACTTACCATTGGTTTCTCTGGTTCGAATAAATTTAACTCCGGCAACTTTTCCATTTCCGATAATTTCAAGAGGTGCTACATTAAACATTCCTTTCACGCCAACTCCTTTGGCTAAATCGTATTCGAAATCGTATGCACCCATTTCAGATTTTGAACGGCGGTAGGCAAGAATAACTTTTTCAGCACCCATCCGTGAGCTCTCGGAAGCAGCATCCATGGCTGTGTTTCCTCCTCCTAGCACAATTACATTTTTGGGAACTTCAACTTTGTGGTGCGACATTCTTAACTTTTCTACAAACTCTACTGCGCCAAAACAATTTTCAAAATCTTCGCCCGGAAGATTTAATTTTGAAGTTGTTCCAAGTCCGAATCCAATTAATATAGCATCGTACTGCCGCTCTAATTTTTCAATGTCGTCTTGTGTTGTTATTGGACGGTTATAAAGAATCTTGTATTTAAATTGCTTTCCTAAATATTCCATCTCATCCAATGCTTCACCATTCGTGATTTTATATGGCGCCACACCGTAAACCGTAAGTCCTGAAGGCTTGGCTTTGGATTCGTAAATGTTTACCTCATAGCCAAGCATTCTCAATTCACATGCACATGAAATTCCTGCAGGTCCAGCACCAATGATCGCCACTTTCTTACCATTGGATGGAGGTAAATTATAAAGTAACTTATCCGATTTAATAGCTTTGCCTGTAGCATAACTTTGCAATCGACCAATTTCAATTGGTTTTACATCTTGATGATTATACACACACGCTCCTTCGCAAAGAACTTCTGTCGGACAAACTTTTCCGCAAGCATAACCGAAATAATTAGAATCGTAAATTGTTTTTGCAGATGATATCGGATCTTTCGAATTTATCTGACGGATAAATAATGGAATGTCTATGTCGCTCGGACAAGCAGTAATGCATGGAGCATCATAGCAGAAAAGGCAACGCGAGCTTTCGTAATGCGCTTCGTTGTCACTCATCAATGGTTTAATCTGTTTGAAATTATTTTCAAATTCAGATTCACTCGAAGGTGGAAAAAATTCACTCATTCATGATAGTTTAAAGTTCGTATTATTATTTTGATGATTAAAGTTCAACTAATTTACCATAGGTTTCCGGACGACGGTCACGAAAGAATTGCCATGTTGAACGGACTTCTTCAATCATATCTAAATCAAAATCTGCAATAAGAAGTTCGTCCTTGTCTTCTGATGCTTGAGCGAAAATTTGTCCGCGAGGATCTACAAAATAAGAAGTGCCATAAAATTTTCCAAGGTTCCACGGCTTTTCTTCACCCACACGATTAATGCATCCCATGAAATAACCATTGGCTGCTGCATGAGCGGGTTGTTCTAGTTTCCATAAATATTGAGAGAGTCCAGCAACTGTTGCAGATGGATTGTAAACAATTTCCGCTCCGTTTAATCCTAACACTCTTGCTCCATCAGGGAAATGTCTATCATAACAAATATAAACTCCAATTTTTGCATACTTGGTTTGGAAAACAGGGTAACCTAAATTTCCTGGTTTGAAGAAAAATTTCTCCCAGAAACCGGAAGTATGAGGGATATGATTTTTGCGATACTTGCCGAGGTAAGTTCCATCAGCATCAATCACTGCTGCTGTATTGTATAGAAATCCTGCTTGCTCTCTTTCATAGATTGGAACAATAATTACCATGTTATATTTCTTCGCATACGTGGACATCAAATCGGTTGTCGGCCCAGGTACTGACTCTGCGGACTCATACCATTTTTTATCTTGACCTGGACAAAAATAAGGTGTATTAAAAATTTCTTGTAAGCACAAAATTTGCACTCCTTTTTTTCCTGCTTCTTCAATGAATGGAATATGTTTTTGAACCATTGCATTGATAATTTCGGGGATAGTTCCTTCTCCTTCTGTCTTCGGTAAACTCATTTGAATAAGACCGGAACGAATCATTCTTGCCATAATAATTTTTTTAGATTAATTGTTAAATAATATTTTTAGATCACCTTAGATGATACCATTCACTTTATTTCTTTTTACAAATTGCCCAAAGCCTGGTGCAACTTTTCGCTCATTATTTTCAATGGCGATTTCACCACGGAGAATAACCGTTTTTGTTTTGCCTTTTACTTTCCATCCTTCATAAGAAGAATAGTCGGCATTCATGTGGTGACTCTTAGCACTAATTGTATGTTCTTCATTCGGATCAAGAATTAAGAGGTCGGCATCAGAGCCAACTGCAATACAACCTTTCTTCGGAAACATTCCAAAAATTTTAGCTGCATTTGTGGAAGTGACTTCTACAAATCGATTGAGTGAAATTTTTCATTTGTTGACTCCTTCTGAAAATAATAATTCCATTCTGTGTTCAATCGCCGGATGTCCATTGGGTATTTTTGAGAAATCATTTTTTCCCATTAATTTCTGTTCCCATTTAAAAGGACAATGATCGGTAGCTACAACTTGAATACTTCCTTGGTTGATGCCTGACCATAATGCAGCTTGATCTTTTTTCTCTCTCAATGGTGGACTCATTACCCATTTCGCGCCGTCAAAATCTTTCTCATACAGCGAGGCATCTAATACTAAATATTGAATACATGTTTCTGCAAAGACTCTTTGATTTCTTTTTTCTGCGTCTCTAATTTGATTCAACGCTCCTTCACAAGTCATGTGAACAATGTAGGCAGTCACTCCCGTATGATAAGCCATATCTGCAAAGCGACCTGAAGCTTCTGATTCTGTAATTTCAGGTTGTGATAAATAATGATAAAGAGGTGAAAGCTTTCCTTCGCTTTTATGTTTTGCAATTAAGAAATCAATCATGTCTCCATTCGTTGCATGAACAGTGACCATTCCGCCTTCTTTCTTAACTTCA
Source organism: Bacteroidota bacterium (assembly GCA_031361545.1). GTDB lineage: Bacteria > Bacteroidota > Bacteroidia > AKYH767-A > 2013-40CM-41-45 > JADKIH01. The sequence goes on along the minus strand of JANLRG010000541.1, from coordinate 5,987 downwards.
TTCATTAATCCCACCATCTGACGATCATCAATCATCAAAGCGCCTTTGTAGGCCATAAAAGTTTTGAATGAAGTGATCCCTTCTTTATTGATTAAATCTTTAATTTCATTTTTTGTGTTCTCATTGAAATCTGTTACAGCCATGTGAAATGAATAATCACAACAGACTTTATTATTCGAACGGCCTTGCCATTCTCCTAAAGCTTGATGTAACGATTTGCCTTGAGTCTGTAAAATAAAATCAATGACCATTGTAGTGCCACCAAACAAAGCAGCTGTAGTTCCACTGGTATAATCGTCGCTTGAATAGGTTCCCATGAAAGGCATATCCAAATGAACATGCGGATCAATTCCTCCTGGCATGATTAACATTCCGGAAGCATCAATTTCTTTATCAGCTTTAAAAGGAAGATTTTTACCAATGGCTCTAACTGTTGAACCTTCAATGAAAATATCTGCATCCATTGTCTCGCCCGCCGTTACTACTTTTCCATTCTTAATTAAAATAGACATTTCATTGTTTTTAAATGTTATGATCGATTAGTTACAATTCACCAATATCTTCGAACCACAATTTAGGGTTTTCTTCGATAAAAGTAGCCATCATTTTTTTGCATTCTTCAGAATTAAGATTGATGACTTTGACCCCATGTGATTCCATGAATTCTTTTGCTCCGGAAAAAGTTTCGTTTTCTCCAACATACACGGTTTTAATGTTGAATTGTACAACGGCACCTGCACAGAGATAACAAGGCATCAATGTGGAAAAAAGAACTGCATTTTTATAGTCGCCTACTCGTCCAGCATTTCGCAAGCAATCAATCTCAGCATGAGTGATTGGATCTCCATCTTGAACTCTCTTATTATGACCTCGGCCAATTATTTTTCCATCTCTTACCAAAACGGACCCAATCGGTATTCCACCTTCTTTTCTTCCTTGCTGCGCTTCTTCAATTGCAGCCTTCATAAATTCTTCCATGCTTTCATTTTTAAAAGGGAGTCAATATGCAAAGAATTATTGAAAAATCAAATTATCGGGCCTTCAAAGAAGGGCGTCGTTCCCCTCAGACAAATTGGCGTCCGATAAAATATGGTCTTGCAAGTGATAATGTTGTTTTACTTGGTCGAGTAAATTGTCTCTTACAACTAATATCAATTTTAAAGGTGCTTTTTCGGTTTCTAAGATTTCTCTGAGAATTTCATCGAAGCCCTTGCCAGATAATTCTAAGGGTCCAATTTCATCAATCACTAACCATCCTCTTGATTGGCGAAGTGCACTCGTAATTATGTGAACAGCTTTTGAAAAAGCCATCAAACTAAAATTGTGATTGCCAATTTTAATTTTCAAAAGTTCTTTCTCATTCGCTTCCATCGGAAATTTTTCCCCGCTAGAAATGTCCATGAAAACCCTTTTACCGTTTTCTATTGGAGTTAAAATTCCATAGACATCGGTTTTTCCCTTGCACCATTTCAATAGGGCAGAGCTTTTTCCAGAATGTATAGGACCAGACAGAATAGATATTTCTTTTTTCAACATCTGTTTGTTAGTTGAATGAAAAGTAATTATAAGAAGAAATACTAATTAAATCAAATTTTTTTCATTAAAATATATTCCCTTTAAATTTATTACTAAGTCGTCATTGTATTATCAATGTATTCGCAATCACGCTACGCCAAAAATATAATAAGCGACTCCCTCTTCTTTTTTTGCGACTGGCTTCCCAGCTTTTCTTGATAATCATTTTTGTCGTTGGTAACAATAACATCGTTTCTGCTAGTTCAACCCTTAACTTCTCTTTCTGTTTGTCCAGTAATTTTTGTAGAATTTTTAAAAGAACGGGAGCAAGTAAATAATACCAGGTTAACAAAATAAGCGTTGATCTAAACACAAACAGTATGACTTCATTTTTAGGAAGAAGTGCAACATGAGGGTAAAATTGTGAATGGATAAAGACAGCTGCAAAAAATATCCAAAGGATAAAAATAAAAGATCGATTGCGCTTTTTTAAAGTGACATAAGAAATTTCATCATCACTTATCTGAAAAATTTCGTACTCGTCTTTTGCAGATTTTAAGTTGGATAATTGTGCCGGAAGCTGACTGGCAAATCTTCCAACGAAGAAAGCGACAATGATGTGTAAAAATAAATAAGCAGCCACAATATACAGGCTGAAATTAAGTGACTGAGTTGAATGGAATAGTTTATTGCTAAATTCATTGATGGCCCCCCATAAATTTGCTCCGAAGACGATTGTCATAATAATTACTCTTTGGAAAGCTGACTCAATGAGAGTAAGAAAAGCAAAAATGTAACACTTTAAGGTAAAATGTTTTTTATTAGAAAATAGTAAATGACCAAGAACACCTTGAAATAACACTGCTATATATGCTGCAAACGGACTTTGTGGGGATAATAACATTTTAAAGACAACAACTATCATTGTTGCTTTCAAAATGGCTCCTTTTGTCGGAATCAAAAGGCCTAAAAGTGCAATAAAAATAATAGCGGAACTGCCCACTATTAATCCAGATACCGGTAATTTGAAGCCATGGATGATTCCTCCTAACATGGCTTCACTTACAACCCACAAGGCAATAATTCGAAAGTAAATTTGCTTTTCTAAAACCGTCACTTGGTCAATTAATTCTTTATTTTTGTCGAGAACTTTTAATAACTTCTCAAAGGTATCATTCTAAGCTTTATTGCAAAAAATCATGCTCCTAGAACGAAAAATTATTCAATGATAAAATTTATTCTTAATGAAAACGAGATTTCTTATTCTGGTCATCCTGGTTTGGCTATGCTTGATTTCATACGTTACCATAAAAATTTAACAGGGACAAAAATCGGTTGTAGGGAAGGAGATTGTGGTGCTTGCACCGTTCTCGTTGGAGAAATTCGATCTGGTGAATTAATTTATCGATCCATGACTTCATGTTTATTGCCTATTGGAAATGTTAATGCAAAGCACATTGTGACGATAGAAGGAATTAACATGAGTGATTTAAATCCTATTCAGCAAGCGATGAGTGATGAATCGGCAACCCAGTGCGGATTTTGTACTCCTGGTTTTGTGATGTCATTGGCAGGATTTTGTCTTCAAAAAAACATTGTTGATTTTAAGAAGGAAGCTCTAGCTTCAGTCGATGGAAATATTTGCCGATGTACTGGTTATAAATCTATAGAAAGAGCTACAGTCAAAATAGCCGAGCTTTGTTCAAAGCGCGGACAAGAAGATCCTACTAAGTTTGTAGCATCTCAAAAAATTCTTCCAGAATATTTTGAAGGTATTCAAAGTAGATTAATTGCAATTAAAAATCCTGTCGAAGCATCTGCTTCAACCATCAATCCTAAATATATTGTTGCAGGTGGCACTGATCTTTATGTGCAAAAGCATGACGAATTACCTCATGCTAATTTGAAATTTGTGATAAATGAAATAGATTCAAATGCTATTCATCTAAATGGCAATATAGTCACCATCGGTTGTACTTGCACTGTAACTGATTTGGTTGAGTCAGAAATTATCAGAACACATTTTTTAGATTTTGAAAAATATTATCGTCTGATTTCTTCCACTCCAATTAGGAACATGGCTACCATCGCTGGCAATATTGTTAATGCTTCTCCTATTGGTGACTTCACAGCATTTTTTCTTGCTTTAAATGCGGACATTACTCTAGTGAATAAGAATGTGAATAGAGTTGTGAAGCTAAAAGATTTTTTTTTGGGTTATAAAAAACTTGATAAATTACCTGAAGAAATTTTATCTACAATCTCTTTTAATCTCCCTTCTAAAAATTCAAAATTTAATTTTGAAAAAGTTTGTAAACGGACTAATCTAGACATTGCAAGTGTGAACACTGCTATAGCTGTTGAAATTGTTGATGAAAAAATAATTTCTTGTCATTTATCTGCAGGTGGTGTTGGGCCTACACCTTTGTACTTAACAAAGTCCGCGGAATTTCTTATTGGCAAATCAATTGAAGTAGATACCATTCAAAAATTATTAGAGATCATCCAAACTGAAATCGCTCCTATAAGTGATGCTCGAGGGACGGATATTTACAAACGAGGATTATTGAATCATCTTGTCAAAGGTCATTTCATTGTCTGGTATCCAGAATTAATTTCCAGTAGTTTTATTTCAATGTAACAGATAAATTTAAATGAAGAATATAGATAGTCGAACGCATGTTCGTGGAGAATCAATTTATTTGGATGATATTCCTACTTTAAGAGGAACTCTTTTTGGTGTTTCATTTGATTCTCCTATTGCACATGGTGAGATTACAAAATTAGATGTTAGCGAAGCTTTAAAATCTGAAGGTGTTATTGGAATTTTTACTGCCAAAGATATACCAGGTGAAAATCAAATCGGGGGAATTATTCCCGATGAACCTTTGTTAGCCGATCATCACGTTCATTTTTGTGGTATGCCCGTCGCTTTCGTCGTCGCAGAAAGTGATGAGTTGGCAAGAATGGCTTTAAAGAAAATAGTTCTAGAAATAAAAAATTTACCCGTCATTATTGATCCAAGAGAAGCTCAACAAAAAGGTGAATTAATTATTCCGCCTCGGACCTTTAAAATTGGAAATTCTTCGGATGCATTTTCAAATTGTGAATACGTTTTTGAAGGACGCGCTGATTCAAATGGTCAAGAGCATTTGTATATTGAAACTCAAGGCGCCTATACTTACCCTTTAGAAAATGGAGCAATCCGCATTCATTCATCTACACAAGGTCCGACTGCTGTACAAAGAACGTGTGCTAAAATATTAGGTTTGCCAATGCATCAATTGGAAGTTGATGTTACTCGTTTGGGTGGTGGATTCGGTGGGAAGGAAGATCAGGCAAACACATGGGCTGCTCTTTGTGCACTTGCAACGTATCATCTCAAACGTCCCGTAAAATATTCTCTCCATAGAATGGAAGACATGAGAATGACTGGCAAACGTCATCCTTATTCTTCTGATTATAAAATTGGCCTCGCAAAAGATTTTAAGATTGAAGCCTATGAAGTAACTTTTTATCAAAACGCCGGAGCTGCTGCCGATCTTTCTCCAGCTGTAATGGAAAGAACATTGTTCCATTGTACAAACTCGTATTTTATTCCGAATGTAACTGCAACAGCTTATTCGTGTCGAACTAATTTACCTCCAAATACTGCTTTTCGAGGTTTTGGTGGTCCACAAGGAATGTTTGTCATTGAAAGTGCTATTGCCCATGCTGCCGATCATTTAGGAATTCATTCTTCTGTTATTCAAAGTGAAAATTTAATTCGTACTGGTGATGAATTTCCCTATGGACAAATTGCAGTTAGTGAAGCGAAAGAATGTTGGAGTAGTGCAGTTGAGAAATTTCAATTTGAAAATTCATTGGAAGCAGTTGACGATTTTAATTCGAAGAACTCTTTGTACAAAAAAGGTATTGCTATTATGCCAATTGCTTTTGGTATCAGCTTTACAAAAACCTTAATGAATCAGGCAAGAGCATTGGTACATGTGTACACCGATGGAAGTGTCAATGTAAGCACTGGCGCTGTTGAAATGGGACAAGGTGTTAACACAAAGATCCTTCAAGTAGCAGCACACGTTTTTTCAATCCCGACAGGTTTTGTAAAATTAAATTCTACGAACACTTTTCGAATTGCGAATACTTCTCCTTCTGCTGCTTCTGCCACTGCTGATTTAAATGGAAGAGCTACAGAGATAGCGTGTAAGGCTATTTTGGACAGACTAAAAAACGTTGCCGCACAAGAATTAAATGTTGCGTCTAATCAAATTTCATTGCAAGATCAAAAAGTGCTCGTTGATGGAAATGAATCAGAACTCGATTGGAAGAAATTGGTGATGGCTGCATACATGAGTAGAGTTAGTTTATCGGAGCATGGTCATTATGCAACTCCTGAAATTCACTTTGATTCTAAGAAAGAAAAAGGTCATCCTTTTGCTTATCATGTTTATGGTACAGCAATAATTACTGTA
>JANLRG010000527.1:0-1435 GCA_031361545.1 Bacteroidota bacterium | reverse complement strand
ACAGTTGACTGTTTTTAAAAAATAGGAGCCAAATACCGTTTGATAGTTCTCCCTTTTTAAAAAATAGCAGTCATAAACCAATTGACAGTTGACTGTTTTTAAAAAATAGCACCCTATAATTAATTAATAATTTCCTCTTTTCAAAAAGTAACCATCAATCGCCATTTGACAGTTCCCTCTCTTTAAAGAATATGTTTCAATAAGTGTTTGATACCCATGCTACGTATAGGACACCACAACTTTTCCGAATTGACTAATATCAGCTAATTTAAATATAGGCAAATTTTAGTTACTTATCCATACGAAAAGCCGCCTCGCAAATCACGAAGCGGCTTTTATGTTTTTTTTAAAGTTTCAGACAGCGATTATTGCTGTTTTTCCTTATCTTTTTTCTTTTTATCAATCACTGCACCAGTGCCAGCACCCGCTGCTCCGCCAATAACGCCACCCAATATACCACCTTTAACTTTATCTTTGGAGGTAAGCACACCTGTTACAATTCCTGCACTCGCGCCAATGATAGCACCTTTAGTTGTATTGTTCATTTTTTTCTTTGATTTTGAAACCCCCTTCGCCTCCGTTTTGGATGGATATTCTACAACTGCAACAGGATGATCGACAACCGGCACCTGCTTATTAACAGAAGGCTCAGATTTAGCAGAAACCTTTTTTAATGATTCAATCGTCTTTTTTTGTTCAGCGATTGTAGTCGCTTGTTTGATTGAATCCGTTACTGCTTGTTTTATAGCAGCCACCTTTGCCGCTTCGTTGTTAGCATTCGGCTTGCATGAAGCGATAATGGCTAAAATACTGATTAAAAAAATCACTTTTTTCATAGGATACATATTTTGATTTTAAATTTTAAAATGCCGTAAAGCATTGAAACATTGTTCAATGGCTTGAAATAGGCTTGAATAAAGATTTTTCAATATTGCACTCATGCAATACTACTATTTATAAAAAGGCTATACCACATCTTTTTATATACTTAAAAATGCAATTAGAGTAAAAAACGGGGAAAATAATTCCCATAACTCGGCTGATTGTTGATTTTTCACCCCACTATCCCATTACCCCTCAGTAAAAAGGAGAAAAAGCAATTTGAACTTTGATAATTTCACTAATCTAAAGATAAGGAAAAGTCTTTTGTCATCAGCAGGAAGCTTTTTGCATGTATTCAACACTTCCGTACTCATACACTGCACGGCTTAAGATACGTTCTCTCGCACTAACTCTATAACATTAATATGACTCTTTAACAGCTCAAACTTCGTAAGTAAAGTGAGTAAACCCTACATACTATTTTAAAATATATACTCTACCACTATGACAATTTACACAAATGGATATAAACTCAAAACTTCACATACTCATCTTTTTCTTCGTCAACTTATTTATTCCGATTTCTCAAGCCCAACTAAAAGTTTCATGAGCC
>JANLRG010000521.1:0-13933 GCA_031361545.1 Bacteroidota bacterium | reverse complement strand
TAAATTACTAATGCCTTGGGAGAAAGTTGCCCAAGGTATTAGTAAAAATGCAATAAGCAATCTCTTACTAATGTATAACACTAAATTTACCAGACGATACAACATGATGGTTTTGAATGATATTGTAAATATACAAACCAGTGGTGAGAATTTCAAGGTTTAAGATTTAACCATCTCAGCAGAATCCACGAGTGCAGGCCATGTGTGCCAGTAGATTCCGCCACTGACAGCACTTCAATTATAATCTGCTTTGTATTTTTCATTATACAATTTATTAGTGAGTGTGATCTCTCAGCATAATTCTCATGCCAACGTAATCCTCATCTTTCTAGACCATAAGTAACGATGAATAATATTATGCTACAGATGCAATCCTTGAACCAGAATTTGTAAGTAGGGGATGCCTGAAAAATTTAATTAAGATATTTTGCCACTCTCCTTGATTGACTCCACGGGTTATAGTTTCTTCGAGTACAAACTTCTTTAATGCATCATTGCCTTTTATAAAACAGGTTCGGTCATTAAACACGATGAGCATTTAACGGTGGATGAATAACGCACAACTTAAAACAACGGACGAATATCCGTCGAAGCAGTCTGTGGTTTTATTTTGTTGGAGAAATGGAAAAGTTAGATGGATGTCCGTCGCAGCGGATTTCAGTTTGAGTTTGAGTGCGAGTCCGGAGATCAAAACTTTAATAAAGCTGACACCCAACACACTCGCACTCCACACTCAAAACTGCATCAGTACTCCCGAGCGGACTGTCTTCGAACCGGTTTTATGGGGATTTGAAGAAAATTTGGGGTTTAATGCCGCTTTTAAGATTGACAACTGTAAAATGAACTTCAAAAACTTGTTTTTATGCAGGATCAGAATATGGAGAAATTAATTTAGCAAACTCTAATTTTCCCCCATCATGAACCATCACAGTTAAGCTTACTAACCCTTGAATTAATAAAAGTAAAAATGGTTCATTCAATTTTCCTTTTTTATACTGATCTCTTATCATTATTTTATCTTGTCCAGATGGCGTAGGATGATCTTCCGGATGTGTATGCCATTCGCCTAAATAGATAATCATACCATTACTATTAATAAATTCGTGGTCAACAACAATTTGAGCTGCGTCCTTATTTCTTTCAAAAGTGTATCTGCTAGACTTATCAAACTTATTCGGAATTGTAACTTTTGATATATGGATGTTATCTCCAATTAAGTATCCTAATAATATACCTCCGGATTCATTTTTCTTCTTTTCGTCTTGCTTAAATTTTGAAAATATTTGAATCACATTGTTTGGAATAGCAATATTGAAAATTTCTGATTTAAAAATTATATCATCCATGTTTGACTAATGTTTCGGAGAAATTCTTTTTGCCAAAATCTGACAAACTAATCCCCAATTTCTCAATTTGTTCTTTGTCGCCAATCCAAGTGAATGAATCTGATTCTATTGATTTATTTAAAAACGCATTAGTGATCTTAGGAAAAATTGCGGAAAGGAAGGATGTTACACTGCTTAGGTTATATGGAGTAAATGTTGTTTGACACCCAGCCTCACGAAGGGTAAATAAGTTTGGCTTATCAATATAATCTTTTTTGTCTATAATATTATTTTTAAAAAAACCATCTTCATCAAAATATGTTTCGTAATTTTTACTGTTTGGATATATTATTAGGCAATGACCGCCTGCAAGATAAGGTTCCACCCACAAAAAAAATAGCGGCTTTTTAATTTCACCAGATTTGATTGCATTCCCGAGCCATTGACTAATATTTGCTTTTCCTATACATATAAAAATGAAATCCATCTGATTTAATAATTCAATATTTGACTGACATATTTTTATTATCGAATTTTTTTCTGAGATAACTTGTTGGATAGGATTTTTCGCTCTTAAATAATGCCGTACCGCATCAGATTTGTACAACCCTACATAATCAAAACCTAAAAAATGCCTTTTTATATTTTCCACCTTTAATATATCCGGATCAACTAATGTGAAATGAATGTCACTTACTGAGTTCAAATAATAGATAAGATTAGAGCCAATACTTCCAATTCCGGCAATCATTAATTTCCGAAAAGATGAACCCGTTTTATTTCCAATCCTTTCGTCTAATCTCTTTGGAGTGAATGTTTCAGGTGAAATTCTAATTACATAAGTGGATGCTTGTAAAGTTTTCATTAAGGTGTATTTCGGCAAGTGTCCGGGTCTGAACCCATTTATATTAGAATTTAAGAATGTGTGAAACCAACCTATTAAGTGAACATCATTATTTGCTCTAACGACACCTGTAATTAATTTCAGTGAATTATTCTTATTAATGAATTTCTTAAATTCTCGTTGTTTTTCGACTGATAATTCAGAAATTAATTTTAACACGTCTCTGTTTTGAAGACTAAAGGGAGGCATTTTAAAAATTAGCTCTCCTAAATGAAAGACATCTATTATTTCAAAGCCGATTTTATAATCATTTAAATAGTTTATAAAGTTCTCTGAAATATTGTCATTTTGATATAAAATATAATTATAAGAAGATAATGTCTTATTCAAGCAAATTAATTTTAGTTCTGAATCTTCGCGCACACTGTCTATTAAAGACAATACATCTTCTTTTACTGAGTCTTTTGAACCATATTTGCATTGCCAATAGGCAAAGAATTCATTTTTAAAATCTTCATGGTTTTTTTGTTTCAAACCATCCGTAAGAATTTGTTTTGCTTTCGATATGCATTCAATGAGTACGCCTGATGGATTCTGAGGGTCAGGTCTGGTTAATTCTTCATCATATGTACATATCAGCCTATTGGCATCTACGTGTGGGACATACTTAATCTTATCATAGTCATTAGGTGATAAAAATAGCTTTGGTAAGGATAAAGGGAAATCATGCGGAAAGACCACATGAAGTACAATTTCCACAAGCCCACTATTTCCTTCAACTTCACTTGTGACTTCCCATACATCTATTTCCTCAAGAAATGACAGTTTTCTTTTGGCAATGGTATCTAATATTTTGGTGGAATCGATTTTTTGTAATTCCTGAAATGCCACTTCTCTTGCCAAGCCAAAACTAATACTCATGCGCTTTGAGCGTTATCACCTATTACGGCAGCCTTTGGGTATGATTTTACATATGGCATTTCATCTTTAATCATAGAGCACGGAAATCTAGTTCCTAAATGTTTTTGCCATTTTAAACATGCTTCTTTATAATTCGGATTTGCAATTGCTTGATTCGCTGAATCAACAAAAGTATCAAGTCTATCTAAAAAATACTTTTTCTTAGTTTCACTATAACTTTCAAATAAATCTTCGTTTTTAGGAGTAGTAGGTCTCGGGCATTTACATCCATTTGCTTTTAAGTAAGACTTTATATTAACTAAAGTATCTCTTAATGCAATATCATCTCTTTCATTTGCTTTGAAGTTTTCTGCTGCAAGTATTGTCATTACAATACCGGGTGGCATGTCGCCTCTCAAATTGTCGGACCACGCCTTTAAATATCTTACAATTCGACGCAATTGTGAATCTGTTTTTCTAATATCTGTTTTCCATGTTTGAAATTCCGCAAACCTATTGGATTCAAGGATGAATGATTCTTGAAAATTTGAACCAACTTTATTTTCAAACCAAGCAATAAATTCAACAGGACCACTTAATTTCCAGTTCTCCTTCAAATGAGCCAAGTCTGGATTTTTGAAATTATTAGAATAATAAATCGGTAAATCAATGTGAAATTTTTCTTTAGAGTACCGAACTCTTACACATGTATCTTTATCCGTGACTTTAGCATAATTCTCATCTTCACCAACGACAAATAGAACCCAATCGTGAAATTGCTTAGTAGTGGGTCGTTGTTCTCTTGAAAGGTTCCCTAAAAAATAAACTCCATCATCCAAATCAAAATCGTCATCATATGGAGTTATAATGGTATCCATAACATAAGAACCTTGAGTTTGAAAATCAATTTTATTTGTGCCAATCTGATCTAGAGGAATTGTAGCAAAGCGCTTCCACATTTTTTGACGAAGAGAATCTCTAACACCTCGTAGAATATTGCGATTACTATCGCTTAATTTAATAATGCCATTGAAAGCTTTAAATAATTCATTTGAATCTGCCATTTTATTTGGTTTTATATAGTTTAACTTCTTTAAAGAACTCTGCGACTTCAGGAAGTTTCTTAAAGATTTCTCCTTGATCGTTTCCCTTACCTTTGATAAGATTCAGTGCTGCTTTTGTTGCTACATCCAATTGAATTAGACTTTCATGTTGTGAGGAAATTTCAGCACTAGGAATTCTCAAATAGTCAACTGGAATTTCTGTCAAGTCTTTTATTTTACTTAGAAAATAATGCGTGAATGAACTCTGTCCTGTCATTGACGTTTCGAAAAGTTTGTTCTTCCATTTAATAAAGGGACGGCGCCTTTTTATTCCCGGTTTTTCTCCTCCAGTTAAACTAAGACTGCTCAAGGACATAATTTTTAATGAGTCGAATTCTTTTCCATTTCCTACAAAGTATGTCAATGCTTCTAGGTAACCGATTAATGTGGGATTATTTGCCCAAACACCTCCATCAATAAATTGCTTATGATCGTAATGTTCCAATTCAGCTACAGGAAAATAAGTAGGTGCGGCAGTAGTCGCTAGCGCCACGTCACTATAAAGGGTTCTATTGTCACGACCAAGAACTGTATGGTCAAACTTAAATATCCACGGTCTAGCATCTGTAATTGTATAAGATGGAATACACAGCAAATTATGAGAATCACCAATTACTTTGTCTCCAAAAACCTCCTCAAGAGCTTTCTTTAATATCTTATCATTGAACTTGCCTTTCCAGAGTGTCTGTCGGAAAGTATCGTATTTCCTGGTGAACCAATTGCTTGTTCTATCAGGAAAAATAAATGGCCCCTGTTTTTCATAAAATGCTACTAAATCTGAAGCTGGCATTTTGAGCGATAAACCCAAGGCAATAAGCCCTCCAGTAGAGGTACCGCACAACATATCAAAATGATCAGATATATGACAATGGAATTTTTCTTCGAAATGTTGTAATATCTTGGCTGAATAAAGCCCCTTGATACCACCACCATCAATAGATAATATTTTAAATACTTTATTTTTCGAATCGTTCATATTCTAAAAGAATTTGAAAGTGAATAGTCAACTTTTAGACCATTTGTTTAATTGAATTAAAATTAACAAAATATTCCCAAACCACTTGATTCTATTGAGATACACCCACATGTCAACATGGCACAATGTAATAATCAAGGTTTTCTCAAAACTGTTTGTTTAAAATTTCGGTATTGGAAATTAAAGTCCGACTCCGGAATAAATTTTAATTTGTCTCTACTAAATAGTTCTTCAATTTTATTTCTGTATCGTAACCATGGCTTTTTGTATCAGCACCGGCTGACTGAAAAAACAAGTCCCATAACAGTTTCACATTCTAAATCTGTTTACCGCTAAATGCTGCGGCTTCTTTTGTGCTTGTAGCACCATAGACCAAAAGATTTACTCTGCTCGGCAGACTCTTTAAGCGCCGGCCATTTGCCATAGTGGATTCCGCCACACACAGCACTTCAATTTTGATCTGGTTTGTCTTTATCATTTTACAATTTATTAGTGAGTGTGATCTCTCAGCATAATCCTCATGCCACCTAATCAAAATCTTTCTAGACCATAAGTAACGATGAGTACTTTTATGCTACATATGTAATCCTTGAATTAGAACTTGTAAGTAGGGGGTGCCTGAAAAATTAATGAAGATATTTTACCACTCTGCTAGATTGTTTGACTCCACGGGTTATTACTTCTTCGAGTACTAACTTCTTTAATGCATCATTGTCTTTTATAAAATAGGTTCGGTAATTAAACACGATGAGCATTTAACGGTGGATGAATATCGCACAGCTTAAAACAACGGATCGCCCGAACTATTACACCAATGCCTTTGCTGTTAATGCCAGACTTGTCAACCCGATTACTACCGCACTACAGGAATTCTATACTTCTGTCATGAACACAAGTTGGAATCAACATGATCCCAATGAACTGACACCACTTAAAAAGCAATTGGATGAAATTCGTTCGAAGAAGAAGTATTAATTCAAGTGGACGAAACAATAGTAGTTATACGATACTTGAAAAAGATTAACTGATGAATGTCATAAACGTCGTTCGAGTGAAAGTCGGATTTAATTTGAAAAAAAAAGGTTTTGCAAATAATTTTAAAACGGTTTTTGTGAATTCAAAAATTAGAATACATTTAACTGCTGTATTGCTGAGTGTTTACTAAAAAATATAGTTTATGTGGATACAAAATTAAAATTACATTGGATATAAATACGACTAAATTCAATAATAAAATTTATTGACATTAAACAAACAAAACCATGAAAAAAGCACACATCACGCTATTGTTTATTTTGCTTTCAACTGCAATTTTCGCACAAATAGCCCCAACTACGGTTACATTTCATTACGACCCGATAGTCGTTTTTCAAGATAATGTAATTACAGTTGATGTTGAGATGAGGCAGCCGGTTTCAACAAGAAGCACTGATCATCTTTTCGTGGCTATCGATTTAGCTTCTCATGCAACATCAGGAACGGATTTTCAGGTTGTTTATAATAGTCCGGATGTGGCTGTGATTTCAAATGTTGCATATATTGATCTTGGCGCTTCTAGTTTTAGCCCTTGCGCTACTTGCGCGTCTGTTGTTGTGTCTAAAACATTTACACTGCACTTAAATTGTGGAGCAATCCAAAGTAATTTTAGTGTTTATAACAAACAAGACGACATTTTCATTAGCTATGGCCAATCATTAGCTACACTTTACGACCCGAGTTTATGGTTATTAGTTCAAAGCCCAAATCCTTTTCGAACGGTAGCGCAAGTGAAAACATTTACCTATGAAGTAAATTATCCATTCCTCCATACTCAAAATACTACTGATTTGAATATCGATTATATTGATTGCTACAATTCACTAAATTCTCCGTTTACTCCAATTACACGAACAACGCAATACGGTGTCATAGGTGCTGAAAGTTCAACAAGTGATTTGCCGTTTAATATTATGTTTAAATTTGAAGATTCTTATTCTTGTACTATCTCTGGAAGTTGCAATATTACCAAAGTAGAAGCAAGTATCAATGGAGTCGGCTCTTTTCCTATAACAACAAATACTACCGGGTCTGTGACTACCGGTACCTTTAGTGCAGTGGTTCACAAAGGAGATCAACTATCGATAACCGAGACATTTGAATTTCCACATTACGAAACGGCCTGTGTTGATGAATGTACCACAAGTGATGGCGGAAAAATGCTTGACTCAAAACTTTATTGGGGATTTGATGATGTAGACGAAAATCATGCAACAACTCCCAATTTATGCAGGGAGATTCAGGCACAAAACCAAATTATAAGAGGAACTAAAAGTCCGGCCATATTTGTTAGCCGGATTTCACCTGCACCTCGCGTCCCAAGTTCTGATCCGAATAATCCGACTTTCACTTCATACTGGGATGCTGATTTTTCATCGCCAGGAAGTACTTTATGGAAATTCAAAGTTGAAAACAGAGGAACAGATGCAGTAAAAGACTTAACATTGTTAATTACTGATCAATATTCTAAATCACAATTTTATTATTTGAGACCATCCGATATTTCCTTTCATAATATTCCGACATCTGCAGGACCGGCCATTTTTGAAGCTGAAGCATATATCGATATAGTGGGCCCTCATGTTGCTTGTGCGGATAATTATAGTACGGGAATCTTAGGTCCTATCTTTTCAACGCAATATCGCTTTGACAGACTATTACCCGGCGAATCATTTGAGGTTTGGTTGAATCTTCAATATTGTTGTTCCAATAATGATCCGGAGCTATTTGATCAAGATAAATATCTAAATGCTTGGGCGATTATACCAAGAGGGTACACAGAATGTACAGGTGACCAGCAGTTTTTAGGAGGGACGAGAAGTGACTTTGCAAATGGAATTTATGGACTTGAGGGGTTTAGCATTAGTAAGAACTCTACAAATAAATTGTATTTAAAACAAGATTTTTCTCCCTCTGTGACGGACCTTGATGCCGGCACCACCTGCAGTGGTCCTCAAGAATTGCATGTAGATAATTTTAATTTTAATTTAGATCAATCTAATAATTTTTGTCTTGAAAACGCAAATATTTTCACAAGTACATACAGTAATTATCCGACACCCGGAGATCCTTCACTAATGTTGCTTACTGGTTCGATTAAATATGTAATTACAACAGAAAATGGATTAAGTATTTTACCAACTGCAATTGATTTTCAATTTAGAGATCCTTCTGGGAGAATATGGCCATCAGCAAATATTATTCCTTTTACCGGGTCAAATTGCGTTGGTGGGAGTACTACAGTCACTTATAACTTCGCTGATTTTCCGGGAGGGAACACTCTGCCAAATATTTATGCGTTCTTAAATAACTCATCATTTTATTTTAAAATATTTGGTTGTTGTTGTGCGACTTCAATTCCTAAATATACTATTGAGACCTTTATTTCAGGAGCAACTACTTGTGATATTCCAATGTGCCGAAAGGAGGCAGAAATGAATATTCATTGCTCTGGTTGTTCCTTGCCCGGTATGACTGTAACAAATGGAACCCATCCACTAGAAAGAAGAATTTCCAGCTATGGTTTTGAAGATGGAAATAATGATGGCTTAGCTGATAATCAAAACACTATTAGCTCAACTTATAGTGAAATAAATAATGTGCAAATAAATCGTTCAATGGTAGGCGATGATTTGGAAACTACAATTTCTGCTTTTCTGGATAATACTTCAAGTATAACGGTTCTACAAATGAGAAATCGCACAATTCCTATTGACTTGACTCATGTTTACCTTGAAGAAAAAATAGAACATTCTAATTCAAGTGAGTTTGATGTAAATATTGCAGATGTTTCTGTGTCCATTGATCAAGGAGGAATAATATATTTTTTCACTTTGACCGCCGGTGATCCGAATATTCATGATGCAAGGAACACTTTGGATAGTAACGGCGACCCAAATGATATTATTTTTTTTGATTTAAGTAGAAGTGTTGTTCGCACTGCTACTGGTAGTTCAACTTTTGAATATATTGGCGGTGAAATATTTACAATCACTGCTCATTTTCATGTTTGTAACAATTACGTAAAAGATGCTACGTCTATACTTGCAAATGACAACAAATTTCAAAGCAAGGTAAGTATTAACATGTACTTGAAAGCGAACAATGCACTTGATGATCTTGTAGGTTTAGGGATATTCAATGCATTTTCAAGCCACCTGAGACCAATTGCACAACAATATTATGTTCCTGGCAGTAATATTTTCGATATTAATTGGCTGTATTATTGTGAAACAAGATCTGAATATCATTATTTTTATACTGTGCATCCAACTATTGACGCTGGAATTCTAGATCAAAGAGATGGTACAACTTGTAATAAAAGTTTATTTGTAGATCATGAAATACTTATTGGTGGAGAACTTCTAAATGTTTATCCATACGAGTATAGACCTGTTCCGGAAATATCAAATATTTTTATCAACTTACCCGGACCAATTTTAAATTATAATATTCAGAATTCATTGCCGAATGAATCATTTTCGACCATCAGGGTTTATAACCAGGCTGGATGCGGGACGTCAAGTTTTCATAGAGCAAATTTCAGTCAATCAATACCGTTTAACTTTGGCAATATTAATCTGCAATCCTTAATCGCTGAGCAAGGATTGGATGCTTTATACCCACTAGTTCCATCTTGTGATGAGGCATTTACAAGTGCAGTAAATTCAATTTACAATAGCGATGAATATTTGCATCAACGATTTATATTCCCATTTACTTGGGCAACTTGTGGCTTGGATGATACGTATACAACCGGAGCTAATTTTATTGAAACCCAATTTGAAATCGGATCTGCATCAACGCCTGTCACCTGTTTAAGTCAGTTGGTAGAAAATTCGCCGGCTCGAAATGTAAATACTGTAGTAACATCTCCTAATCCAACACTTACCAGTTCAGCATTAAATGCGCTACCTGTAACGGAGACGAATAATTGCATCTCTTTAAATTTGAGCAACGACGACCTTTATCAAAATGTAATTAACCCATTCATTTATTTTCATGTTCCTAGTCCAAATTATTTATCTAATGTTGTTATTAATGGTACTGCTGCAGCATTAATTAATATTTCACCTATTGATCAAATATGGTTTATGCCACTGACGGACATTGTTACCCCGGTAACACTTGTGCCAATTATTGAACCGGGCAATAGAGTTATTCCCATTTGCTTTGATATCTCAAACTGCTTAACAAGTGATCAAACTCTTGAAATTTATTATGGATGGAATTGTTCTGAAGAACCAACTGTTCAGGATTTTATTGATAATACAATTTGTTTTACCGCCAATGAAAATCAGGTAATACAATTTTCTCCTGTACAAACCCAAGCTGGAATAGTTCCTTCCGTTTTAAACTATACTTTTTGCGAGCCAAATAATTTTACTGCTTCGTTGGAATGTTTAAGTGGAAGTATTGACGAAATATCTTTCAAGGTAATTCTTTACGACCAAACACTGCAGATAAATCCATTAGATGCGGTGTTCAAATACTTACAACAGAATACTAGTCCGATTACTTTACCTTTCTCCTATATTTATAACCCTGGTACTTTTACCTATACTTTTTCAATCCCGCCGATCCCGGGAGTATATTCTAAACTTAATATAGGTGAGTACATGACAATGGAAGTTCCGTTTACTCCAACACAATTGTGGACAGGCTCACCTTCAAATTCGCCATTCGGAGTAGATTATGATTATCGAAAATATTGTGGTGGTTATTCAGACGCTCATTCTGTTTTAGAATTAAGTCAGTACATACACGTACCTGATCCTTTGGAATGTTTAACGCTATCAATTCAGCCTGTTCCCCCAACAACAAGTTGCCCCGGAAGTTCCATTCCTTTAACCTGTACTCCTTCTCTGGGCACTCCTCCTTATACTTATGTTTGGACAGGGACAAATGGATTTACAGCATCCGTGCAAAACACATCAGATGTACCAGCTAATAATACAACTTATACCGTCACAGTAACTGACGCAGCCGGAAATATTGGAACGGCAACAACAGATGTCAGTGTTTACACCGGTGCCCAGTGTTGTTTCCCTACAGGGTTTGATAATACTCAGGATTTGAACTTTTCTGATATAAATTCAAGTTCTCTTCCTTATTCAACCTACCAGACAGGAGCTAAGATTGTTATTAACGGTGTATTTACAGTCGATAATGCTTTTACCTTACAAGCATGTCCAAACATTATCATGGGGCCGGGAGCAATCATAAATGTTGTGTCTCCTTTGGGTTCACTTGTTATCAAGGAATCAACATCCTCTTCATGTAATCAAATGTCTCAAGGTATCATTGCGCAATCCAATACCAACGTTGAGGTTTATCAATCTACTTTTGAAGGTGCCAACAATGGAATTCGACTTTATGATAATACAACTTTCATCAGCAAAGGTTCTACTTTCAACAAGGATTATATCGGGATCAATTTTTCAGACCCGAATACAACCGGACAAATAACCGTTTCAGCAGATATTACCAACACCACTTTTGAATGTAATGGATTTTTGAGACCACAATTTTCAGGTCAACAACCGGTTCCGCTTAAACATTCTTTCGCCGGTATTTATGTGGAGAACCTTTCGAATTTAAATGTTGGAAATAACAGCTATGGAAATCCGAATAAGTTTAATGATTTGAATTTTGGAATATTTTCTAAAAATTCAAATCTCTCGGCTTCTAACTATCGGTTTAAGAGGATTCAAAATCTGGACAATTATGTTTTCAATAATAGTCCATGGTTATCCGCTTTAATTTTAGGCTCTGCAATTTATGCAGATGGAAATTTGAGTTCCTTCTCCCTCACTTCACAAGGAAATTCTATCTCGACTGATCCGGACTTTGAAGATTGTTATTGGGGTATTTGGTCAAATGCCATGAGTTTAAATTGCTTTGGTAACATCTTTTCAAATTGTGACATAGGGCTTTTGACTGCAAATGGCGGTGGCAGAGATATCAACATTCAATATAATACAATTGATTGCAATTATGATGGAATAATCTCTCTTAGAAATGACGGAGCTAATTCCCTTTCAATTGCAAATAATGGTATTCAAGCAGGATTCCATCCAATTAGCATGAGAGGTTTGGCATCTGAAGCCACCGCTATTTCTGCTTATGAAATGGGTACTTCCAACATCGCAAGTCAAGTGAGTTTTAACACTATTTCGCTTGGCTTGAATGGAAGAGAGGGAATTACCTTGTTTGGAGTTCAAGACTACTCTGTTGGTCACAATACCATTACCCTCGAGAATTTAGCAAAAACAGATATGACCGGTGTTAGTATTTCGGGTGGTGCAAAAAATACCGTAACTTGCAACTACGTCGGTGGTACTCAAACAAACCAAATTACCTATTACGAAGAAGCCGGAATGAAATTTATGGACAGTCCATCGAATTCTATTAGTTGTAACAGCGTAACCCAAATTGCGAATGGTTATGTATTTGGCGCTAACTGCCTCGGCGGTGGTGGTGCGGAAACGGATTTTCGTTCCAATGACATTGGAAAACATTATTACGGTTTGCATTATCGTCCGGGTGTCTTTATTGATGAACAAGATCATAAAGGAAATTTATGGTTAGGTGGTGTATATAGCGGATTGGGTGCATTTAATGATAATACTCCATTGTTAGCCTCCTATCAAAAATATTATTGTGCTCCCAGTGGAGTTTTTAATTTTCCTTTTTCTTTTAGTCCATCCGGTTGGTTTGACATTCAAGGAGGGGATGACAAGGATTGTGGAACGCCTCATTTGCAAGGGTGCGATTTTATTCCTTACAAAGAGGTTGGGAACGATTTTACTTCATTACTTAAAATTTCAATGGACTCGTTGCATGTCTTACAGTATGACGAAGAAACCAGATGGAAAGCGAAAGTTGCCTTATATGAGCGGTTGATCAAAGACCCTACTCTGAAAGATACGTATTCTGAGTTAGCAGATTTTTATCTGAGATTTGCTGCTACTTCGTTGGAGACTATTGCTAAAATAAATGTTGACAGAGAAAAATTGTTTAGCAATCAAGCTTCACTGATCCAAATGATTCGGTTAAATGATCTTGCAATTGTAGAGAAAACTTTGTTGCTGAATCAATGTGACAGCTTGTTATCTTTAGGGAAAGATGATTTGTATAATTTGGACAGCATTAAGGATACGAGAACAACACTTGTTGTAATTATTGAGTCCTTATTACAGTATAGCAAAAGAGCTTCTAATGCTCTGAATAATTCTATCGAGACTCAATCGGATTTATTAAGCAGCCGGAACGAATCAATTGTGGAAACTGAAATTTATAAGATCAATGAAAAAATCGTAAACAACGCTTACTTCTCATCCTTAGGAAAGAATAATTTAAATGCTCTTTCTAATTACGCAACAGATATTTACAATGTTGCCATCCAATGTCCTCTTTCCGGTGGTACAGCCGTTTATCGTGCTAGAACTTTATATATGTTCATTAATCCTTTCCAACACTACAATGACGAATTAACTTGTTTGCAAGGAGGGTATATTTATAGACAAAGACCTATTGTTGTAATTTCGAAAAATGTATTTCCAAATCCAACAACCGGTGAGTTTACTATCATTTATCAAACTACGGGTAATTCTAAGTTGCAAATATTGGATCAAGTTGGTCGAGTTCTTAAAGTCTATGAACTTTCATCTAAACAAAATACGTTTAACGGAAATATTTCTGAATTAGAAAATGGCCTTTACCGATGTATAATTTCCGATGAGGATGG
>JANLRG010000500.1:0-1959 GCA_031361545.1 Bacteroidota bacterium | reverse complement strand
CATGGTCACCACCGAATGTACGGCGGTAGTCAATACCAAATTCAGCATACGTTCTTCTGTTTTTGCCGATACCTTGCGAAAAGCTAAATGGTTGTTCCAAGGCTTGTGGTACGTAGTTTATCGTTCCATCGGGCAATCGAACAGCGTTGTACTGCACAAGCGTCCGACGACTTGTTTGCGTTTCTGTATTGTTATTTTGATAATTAGCTAAACCATGAACTGACAAGCCTTTTGTAATGAAATCAAGGTCATAATCTATACGTGTAGAGCCTTGCAAATAATTTCTGAATTGCTTGGTATAGCCGTTTTCAAACAAAGCGGCTAAAGGATTTGTGGTGATACCCAAACCAGGAATATTAACGATTTTGCCATCAATGACACCCGGCGAAGTCAAAGGGTTTGCCCGCGAAAGGTTTTCAATAAGACGCACCGTTGAGCTGTTGCTACCCGCCAAATTTTCTGTTTGAGATGAAATGTCAATAGACGCACGCAAACGTTTCGTGATGTCAAAATTAAAATTTGAACGGAAATTGTAGCGATTATACTTGCGGTTGGCATCAAAGTCTTTTATCAAATCGCCATTAAACAAACCATTCTGCTTGAAAAAACCGCCCGAAATGAAGTATTTTACTTTTTCAGTACCGCCACTGATGTTCAAGTTATGTTGCGTTTGATAGGTTTGTTTTTTCAAAACATAGTCAAACCAATCTGTATCTGGAAAGAAAATAGGGTCTTCTCCCGATTTATATTTCGCCAATTCCGTCTCGCTGAATTTTGGTACATAGTTGGTACCCGAAATATAGGAATCGTTTTTCAAGGCTTCGTTCCAAAGGCGGGCATAATCGTAGCTGCCCAAATTTTTACGCAAAGCCGTAAAATCCGTAACCGCAACGTTAGCTGTATAGCTCATTTGTGGCTTGCCTGTTTTACCACGCTTAGTTGTAATCAACAAAACGCCATTTGCACCCCGCACACCATACACAGCCGTTGCCGACGCATCTTTCAAAATAGAAATATTGTCAATCTCATTGGGGTCGAGGTTGTTGTAGTTGCTCACCTCGATACCGTCCACCATGATAAGCGGGTCAGCCGCACCTGAAAATGTACCAACACCCCTGATGCGTAAAGTTGACTGGTCATTGCCTGGTTCACCACTGCCTTGAACCGCAAAAAGACCTGCCATGCGCCCCACCAACGAGTTACTGATGTTCGCCACAGGTGATTGCAACAACTCCTTAGTAGCAATAGATGAAATCGCCCCCGTCACAGTGGCTTTTTTCTGTGTCGCAAAACCCACAACCACCACTTCGCCCAAAGTGCCTAACTCCTTCAAAATAATGTTAATGACTTTGCGCCCATCAATCGCAATCGTCTGTTTTTCATAACCGACAAAACTGACGATTAAACGTCCTTTTTTATCGGTATCGGTCAACTCTAACTTGTAGTTGCCGTTGTCGTCTGCAATCGCCCCCTTAGTCGTACCTTCGAGTACAACACTTGCGCCAAGGAGTGGCTCGCCTTTTTCATCAGTCACTTTTCCTGTGATGATTTCGTTGGCAATCAAGCGTTTCGGCTCTGTTTTGTGACCTACTATAGGTTCAGAAGCCCCTGCCGTATATGCAAAAGACTCTTGAACGCCACAGAGGACAAACAGAAATGCCGTAAAATAAAAGTGAAAGTTTTTTTTCATTCCAATACGAGGATTAAGTAATTAATTTAGTTCATACATATTTTTAATGCCCAAATAAAGTCTTGTTGTTGGTTTGTTACTTTTCCAAAAAAATTAAAAAAAATGCCTCTAACGGTTACTTTTCATGATTTGTGGGAAGAGCGATATGTTTTCTCTGATTTGATTAAGTTTCTTACGCGCAGCTTAATTTTAAAAATTAGATACTTTATCATTGTAAAATAATACTATTACAATGCAAATGTAATTTGTCAAACACTTTTATCCAAACT
>JANLRG010000496.1:0-20410 GCA_031361545.1 Bacteroidota bacterium | reverse complement strand
AAGTGATCCCGGCGGGGATCGAACCCACAACCTACTGCTTAGAAGGCAGTTGCTCTATCCAATTGAGCTACGGAATCGGAAATGTTATGTGAGTGTGTGGTTTGAGTGTGTTAACAAGAGTGGCTGTGCGCTCAGATGAACTAAAAACTTAAACAAACACTTACTCTCTCACTCTTATTGTCGGGGTGGCAGGATTCGAACCTGCGACCTCATGGTCCCAAACCATGCGCGATAACCGGACTACGCTACACCCCGAACTACTATTTTACGCCTAGAAAAATTTCGTTCGCTAAACAAAGAACTTTTAGAAATACCGAGCGGTGAGGGAGGGAATCGAAACCTCGGAACCGTTTCCAGTACGACAGTTTAGCAAACTGTTCCTTTCGGCCACTCAGGCACCTCACCTTCATGTAAGGGGCGCAAAGATAGAAAGTTGTAATTTTTATCCAAACAAAAAGTCTCTTTTTAAATACATTGGTATCAGTTATATACAAAATATTTTAAAATCTAGCTCTAAATACCACCCTAATTTCTCCGTTTTTTAATTGAAAAATCAATTTTCTGTTTTAATTTTAAATCAAAAGCTTATGGCTTTGAGTCTTGCACTCAAAGCAATCATCTGCATTTACATTAGCTTCTTTTCAGTATTGGCCACTCACTAAATTTATTGTTAATCAGAAATTCTACTTACTCAACTTAACGGCTCTGAATTCTACCTCAAGCCTTGAAATAATTACATTTCTTATTGATGCTCTTCATTTTTACTTTAGTAGTAAAATATAAACTTGTAGTTATTTTCATTGTTTCGCTCGTCAACTACTTTTAAAGTTACTTGATGTTCTTTGTTCACCGCCAATGCACTTACATTACATTGTAATATATTATTCTTCTTGTCAAATTCAAATAGCATCCATCGTCCATCAACTGTTCCTTGATATGATTTTATTTTCGATAAGTTATCTGACACTTTAAATTGAATTACTCCGCCGCGATAAGAATTCATATCTGCCGGTACATAATCTTTTTCAATTGTCGGAGGAACGGTGTCATAAACCAAGGTGTAATCACCGAAAGTTGGAACTTCCGCACTTACAAATTTCCCTTTCCATTCTCCACCGCGGCCTTTTAGTTTTCCATACGATTGAACTTCGGCCACTATTACTTTTGATTTTAGTGAATCTGGAATATCTACCTCTGGTTTAATTCCAACTGTGATAGGCACGTTCAATCCTTCATACCAACTTCCAACTCTATAGGTGCTTGACAAAAATTGCGGACTCTTCATCTCTTGGTCGTTGTAATAATAATCTTGATAAACTGCATTGGAAGGAATTGCTACATCAAGTTTAGATTTATGAACAGCGACTCCTTTTTCTGGTGTAATCAAAATTGCATCTTGTGGATGCCCTTGGTAAGGATTGGTATTTAAACTTGAATAGACGATAAATGGAAAAATAATTTCAGATTTATTTCCACTGAAATCTTTTACTACCATTTTAATATCATGCGATCCTTCTTCAGAGAAATATTGTGTTCCCAATTTTATGGTATCGTCATAAATGGTCAAATGATTTCCTGGCAATTTGAAAAATCTTTCAATGGTAGAATGATCTTTAACGTAACTCGTATAATCGATGTGAGCATTCACTTCCTTAGTGTCACTAAAATTAAATCGATCATATTTCCACCCATAAGCGAGTTGGTTGTCAACAAATAATTCAGCAGAATATATTCCTAACTCAGCTGTAGAATTATCGATATGATCAACTGCATTAATTCCAAAACTAATATATCCGTAGCCTTGAACATAGTCAATTGCATTCAACATTAAAATACCATCTGAACTTTGAATTTCATAGACTACACTTGAATCTGTTTTGTTTACAATGCCGGCTTCTGGTGAAGGGTAAATGCGAATCGATTTTATTTCTGGAGATATCCCATCAAAAGCTTTTAAACCAAATAGGAATGGATTGATTGGCTCTTCTGAGATGGCATCTCTAATTTCGAAATGAAGATGTGGACCAGTTGCTCCTCCCGTCTGTCCACTATAAGCAATTACTTCGTCTTGCTTTACTATGAATTCTTTTGGCTTTAAATTTAGGTCTAATTCAAAAGTTTGTTTTTCATACTGAAGTTTTTTTACATACTCATTTAATGCAGCGCTGAATTTTTGCAGATGTCCATATACCGTCACAAAACCATTTGGGTGCGTAATGTATAGCGCCTTTCCATAACCATCAGCGGAAATTTTTATGCGAGAAACAAATCCGGAAGCAGAAGCCATCACGGGAAGACCTTCCATTTCTTGTGTACCCAAGTCAACTCCAGAATGAAAATGTCCATCTCGTATTTCTCCAAAAGTGCCAATGATGGTAACAGGCGTATCTAAAGGCCAATGAAAATAGTTTTTAGGATAGTCTTGGGCCTTTATCGAAAAAGCACTTACTAACAATGTGATTACTAATAAAATGTAATTCTTATTCATTGAGCGGATTATTTAAAAGCAAAGAAAACAAAATCTATTCAAGTAGTCGTTATTATGTTACCAATTCAGGTCATTTTTACCTCTAAAAACATCTTTCTGAAATTTATTTTCTACTCTCTTACATAAAAAAGGGCCGCCGGTTTTTAGACCGACGACCCCACCACACGAAAACATAAACACTATCTTTCTTGGACTCAACGGATGAGTCTTACCTTGTATTTTAAGAAGAAGAAACCCTGACATTACAATGACGGAACCAGGTTCTATATTTTGTCCCCTTCCTTAAAACTCCTCTTAATCCGATTAAACACCCTTATCGGCGGCAATAATTGTTAATGACCTGCCACAGCAATTATTGTTGGATAAGTTTTTTACATTTTATAACCATTCACTGTTGATTTTTCCTAACCAATAAACAATTTTACTAGGAAAACGTTTTTACCTTCGCTAAAAATTAACGAACATTTATGCAAAATATTTCACTTGGAATTGGCTCTAGAATACGTCATCCTCAATTTGGTGAGGGTGTGATTATTCAGATTAGACCAGAAGAGTACATGATTACGTTTATGCAACATGGGATGAGAGAAATTGAACGCACCTTTGAGCATTTCGAAATAATTGATGCAAATGATGCTGACAACGACCTTGTGAGCATGGCAGATATCGAAGTCTTATTGGTTAATACTTTAAGAAAATATTCAGACTTGCAGGAAAGAGTCGATATCGGTCAGAAATGGACTGGTGGATCTATGATTCTAAAACCAGGTGACACTTCTCTCAAATCTAAAGAAATTCCGATAGAAACTTTTTTCGGCAAAATTATTATGCTTCGTGATCGATTGAGAGTTCTTGAACAAAGAATCAATGCTCATGATAAAATGACTGACGAAGATAAAATTAATATGCAGCAATACATTACTCGTTGCTACGGTTCACTAACCACCTTCAATGTGATGTTCAAACATACGACTGATCATTTTGTCGGAGAAAAAGGATCGAAAGATTAATTTCTGTGCTGAACTAACTGAAGAAACTTTCACTAATTTATTTAAATGCTGTCTGCTAATTGTTATGGTGCGACTTTGTGAGTGGTGGAAGTTGTAATTCAATTTATACAAATGCAATTTATTATTATTTAAATGAAATCGTTTGTTGCAGAACGATAAAAATAAAATTTCAAAAAAACAATGAATTTACTCTCTGTTGAAAATCTTACTAAATCTTATGGAGATAAAATCCTTTTTGATTCAATCAGTTTTGGAATTTCTAAAGGTGAAAAAGTAGCGTTGATTGCCAGAAATGGTGCTGGGAAAAGTACGCTTTTGAAAATTTTGGCAGGAAAAGAAACGCCGGATTCGGGACAAGTAACATTTCGAAAAGACTTGAATGTAGAGTTTCTAGAGCAAGACCCTTACATGGATCCTACTAAAAGTGTACTTGACATTATTTTTGATGCTAAGAATCCTGCTGTTCAATTGATGCGTGAATATGAATTGATTTTGGAAAAAGATGCCGCTAATCATTCCCCTGAAACTCAAAAAGAATTAGAACGTTTGTCTGGTTTAATCGACGATGCAAATGCTTGGGATTATGAAGTTCGTGTTCATCAAATTTTGTCTAAATTAAATATCCACAATTTGGATCAACCGATTCGTCAGTTATCAGGTGGACAGAAAAAAAGAATTGCCTTAGCAAAAGCTTTAATAGATCCTGCAGATATTTTATTGATGGATGAACCAACCAATCATCTCGATGTAGAAATGGTTGAATGGCTTGAAGAATATTTGACTCGTTCACAATTATCGTTGATTCTCGTTACTCACGATCGCTATTTTCTAGAAAACATTACCGATAAAATTATCGAAATGGAGCATGGCAATGTGTACACGTATGAAGGAAATTACTCTTATTTTTTGGAGAAAAAAGATGAGAGAGAATATAATGAAACGCGAGAAAGAGACAAAGCACGAAACATAATGCGCACTGAATTGGAATGGATGCGACGAATGCCTAAAGCTCGAGGAACAAAATCAAAAGCGAGAATTGATTCTTTTTATGAATTGAAAGATAAAGCTGCCGGAAAAAAGAAGGAGGGGAAGATGGAGTTGGATGTAAAGATGAATCGCATAGGTGGGAAAGTAATTGAATTAAAGAAAGTTTACAAAGGATTTGATTCTTTGAAAATATTGACTGGGTTTGATTATACTTTTCGAACGGGAGAAAGAATTGGTTTGGTAGGAAAAAATGGTTCTGGTAAATCTACTGTGTTAAACATGCTTGTGGGTCTTGAACAACCAGATTCTGGAAAAATAAATGTTGGTGATACGATTGTGTTCGGTTATTATTCTCAACAAGGTTTGGAACTAAAAGAAGATAAACGTGTGATTGAAGTTGTAAAAGATTTTGCAGAAGTCATTCAAATGAGTGATGGTGCAAAAGTTTCAGCAGGCCAATTTTTGCAACTATTTCAATTTCCCCCTGAGATGCAGTATAATTACGTTAGTAAACTAAGTGGTGGAGAAAAAAGAAGATTACACTTACTTACAGTCCTGATCAGAAATCCTAACTTCCTTATTCTCGATGAACCTACGAATGATCTTGATTTATTGACACTCGGTATCCTAGAAGAATTTCTGATGAATTATACAGGTTGTCTTTTAGTTGTTTCTCATGATCGCTATTTTATGGATAAACTAGTAGATCACTTGTTTGTTCTGGATGGAGTGGGAGGAATAAAGGATTTTAATGGCCGCTACTCTGACTATCGAATTTCTTTGGATGAAAAAGAGAAAGCTGAAACGAAATTAAAAAATAAATTAGCAGAAAATAAATCGAGTGACGCTGTTAAAACTGAAGTGGTCGTTAAGAAAAAAGTTTCCTTCAAAGAAAAATTTGAATATGAAACGCTAGACAAAGAAATTGCCTCACTCGAAAATGAAAGAGCTGAATTGACAATAAAGATGAGTTCAGGTGAAAGCGATCATTTACTTTTGCAAAAATGGTCGAAGAGAATGGAAGAGATTATCAAAATTGTAGAAGAGAAATCGGTTCGATGGCTTGAACTTTCTGAAATGATGTAAATGAATTTATTGCAATGCATTGTAATGCAATATTGAATCTCATATTCTGTTTGGAAAGTTTGTTTTCAAATGAACATCGTTTTCAAAATCACATGAGTGAAAATTAAAATGCGAGTACTAATTTTTCTTTATATTTATTAATCATGATTAAAAACTTGCTGAAAAATAAGGAATCAATGATTGCTTTTCGATCATTAGATTACAGACGGTTTATTTTTTCTAAGTTTATGATGACACTTGCTTTGCAAGTTCAGTTTGTGGTTATCAGTTGGGAAGTATATCAAATGACTCATGATTATTTGTCATTGGGTTTACTAGGTTTGTTTGAAGCAATTCCCGCTGTCACTTTAGCGCTCTATGGAGGATATGTTTCGGATCGTAATGACAGAAAAAAGATAGTGAGCATGGTAATGTTACTTCAGGTTATTTCGAGCTTGGTGTTGGTTTATTTTGTTTACTATAATAAGTCACTGTCAACTCCAAATGTCCAAGTCTATCCCTACTATCTAATTATATTTTTTGGCGGAATTCTGAGAGGTTTTTATAGCCCGGCTCAATTTCCTTTAATGACGCAGTTGGTTCCACGAGAAGCTTACGCAAATTCTTCGGCATGGAACTCGACATTTTGGCACATTGCAGTGGTGCTTGGATCATCGGTAGGAGGATTATTACTCGCTGCTTGTGGTGCATTGAATGTTTACATCATTGTTGTGATTTGTTTGGTGTTAGGAACGATACAAATATTTCGAATTCCACCGCAGCCACCGCAGCCGTTTAAAGCTGGTGAAAGCATGAAACAAAGTATTAAATCAGGAATTAGTTTTGTTTTTGGAAATCAAATGATCTTTGGTGCTATGTTGTTAGATCTTGTTGCAGTATTATTTGGTGGTGCAACTGCAATGCTTCCTGTTTTTGCCAGCGAGATTTTGCATGTTGGTGAAACTGGCTTTGGTTTTTTGCGCGCTGCTCCGTTTGTTGGCTCTGTTACGATGGCACTTTATATGACTAAATATCCACCAATGAAAAAGGCAGGAAAAAAGCTTTTGATTTGCGTGACAGGATTTTCTTTGTGTATGATATTTTTTGCTTTAAGTACTAATTTTTATTTGTCAATGTTTATCTTGGCATTAAGTGGAGCATTTGATAATGTAAGTGTAGTGATACGATCCACGATTATTCAGTATTTTACACCTGATGAGATGCGAGGAAGAGTATCATCGGTCAGTACAATGTTTATTAGTTCGAGTAATGAGATCGGTGCTTTTGAAAGTGGTTTTGCCGCCAAGTTAATTGGTTTAATACAGTCTGTTATTTTGGGAGGTGGTATTGCAATATTTTCTGTTGGAGGCGCTTTTGTGTGGTTACCTAAATTGAGAGAGTTAGACTTAGATAAGGAGCATCGGGCTCTTTAGGGAACAGATTAATTTAGTCAATGAACACTTACTTTATTAAATTTAATACCAATTAATAATTCATTTCTGATTTGAATGGTCGGTGAAAAAACTGGATTCAAAATCATTTGACTTTCAAGACTAACATTAATTTTTTTTCGAATAGAATAAATGAACCGATTGTAGAAGTCAAAATTGCAATCATTTTTATGAAAGCCGTTCATAAAAAAATGAGAATTATTTTTCCAAATTATTTTATTTGAAATAGGGAAATCGATAGAAGTGTTTAACGCCAACCCAATCTGTTTGTTATATTCAATGCCGTTTTTCCACCGATTGAATTTCTCTCTTTCAACTTCTATTCTAGAACTAATCAAAATGAGTTGAGACTCAAAAAGTGAAAACTGGATGATAGAATTTCTGTTTAGCTGAAAATTAAATCCAAATCCGAGATTTATTTTTAATGGAAAGCCGGGCACCTCAATTAATTTTTTATAAGTGCTGTAATTTCTGTAAGTATTGCTCATCTGAGTTTTCAAATTAAAATTTAGAGAGCGTATGATCTTTGGATTTTCATGAGCGAGATTGTAGTTGATTTTTAATTCATCAATTGTTTTAATCCACAAGCTATCAATGAATTTTACAAAAGCATAATTTAATGTGAACTCTTTTTTTGATTTATTTCTTGATGAACTAAGAATGTTTGTGAAACTGATTTTGGTATTGATGTTCAAAGAACTATTGGTGGCGTCCTTGAATTTAACCATCTGATTGAGATTTCCTGATAAAAAAATCTCTTTTGTTTTTTTAGAAAATACCGAATCGTTCTTAATTGTAAGTGTATCTTTCGCATCATAACTATGATGAATTCCATTTAACATTATGAGAGCAATAAATAAAAATAAAATGT
This sequence comes from Bacteroidota bacterium, assembly GCA_031361545.1. Classification (GTDB taxonomy): domain Bacteria; phylum Bacteroidota; class Bacteroidia; order AKYH767-A; family 2013-40CM-41-45; genus JADKIH01. Next base: position 12,538 of record JANLRG010000496.1, on the reverse strand, counting down.
TCATTTGGAATATAAGATTTCATTTATTTTTCTTTGAGTTTTTGTAGCAATGAATCCTAAACCTTCATTGAATAAATCCTTATAGTCAAAGGAATATTTTTTTCCCGCTTTAATAAGGATTAATGCCGGAGTAAAGACATCTCCAAAATCTTTATTGTAAAATACGCCGTAGTAGCTCAGTTTTCTAAATTTATTTTTGGATTCAATTACTATTCGTTTCCTTATCAAGGAAGAGGAGTCACTCATGCTCATCATCCATTCATTGATACTGTCACCACTCATAATGTGAACATAATTTTCAAGCGTTACAAAACAGTCAAAGCAACTTCTGCTGTTTTTCAGAATTATAAAATAATCTGAACTACTATCCAAAGTTAATTGGTCACCAGTGATTGAGTAAAAATTTAAATTTTCACTTGCAAAATTAGTTTTAAGATTAATCTCTTGGCTTTTCGCAATGTTATTGATTTGAAATAAACCGAGACAAATTAAGATTGTAAATTTCAAAGACAAATTCTGGATCGTTGGTTTGATAATATATTTCTTTATTACTTTCATTTTCTGTTTTGCTTAAGTTTGAGTTTCCTAGAAATGAATCATCGGAAAGAATAATGCATTTATTTTCACCAATCCAATTGGCATTCGATAAATTAAATAAGTGTTCGGCCGCAGAATTTTTAGTGTTTCCAAAGATTTCAGTTGAATACATTTGAAAATTCTTTGTGAAAACATCTTGGTTACTATTGTAGAATATTGCTTGCTTTATTTTAATGTTCAGTGTGTCACTAGTTGAACAACTAATTTCGGTGATGGAGTCGTTGATCGTTTTAATCGTTTCAATCCGATCGAATTTTGATATCAAGTCTAGCAGTTTGAATATGACAATTTTTGGGTGAACTTTAGCTGGTGATGTTTCGAAAGGAATTTTGTTATTTGAAAGATTAGTCCAATTTTTCGGTTCTTTAAATTCAATTATTTTTTCGTTTTTTAAATCGTGATCGAAACGATGAATCTTATTTCCACATGGTTCTGCAAGAAAAATATATTTAGAATTTAGACTCGTCCATTGGTGTTCTAGATGACTGAGAGCAATGCAGGGAACTTCAGGATGGATTTCGGCAGTGATTGAATCCAAGGTTGCATCATAAATACAGAGACTTACATTGTTTTCGCTATCGAGTGGATGATGATTGTAAATATCGGTCAATAGAAATCTTTTTTCATCGAGCGGATAGGCATTTAGAATTTGACATTTTTGAGGAAGTTGAATTTGTCCTTGATATTCAAATATGTTTTTGATTATTTTGAAAACAAACAGTCCCAATGATTCAAAATCTTGTAAGATTAAATAATGAGTGTTAAAACTTATATCCGGTAACTGATGAATACCAAGTGATTTTGGAATATAGCTGATTAAACTTTGTGTCGTATAAGTAGGAAACTGAGCTACTCTTATTTCAAAACGATTAGTAGATGAATCAAATAGTTGTGGTGTGGTAAATGCCACAAAATTTTTGAATGAACTAATTTTAATTGTTGCATCATTGGAGCTCAGATCTGTTTTGTAAAAGCAAAGTGAATCTGTACTCAACCCAAGTGAGCATGCTTCTTTTCCAAAGATGAAAAGAAAACCGAGGATCAGTATTGATCCCCGGTGGTATAAATTACTACTTTTTAAAAATGACTTCATCTTCTTTTGTAGTAATGGTAATCTCATCATCTTTGTCAGTCTCCCAAGTAACCGGAATTAAATCTTCGTAAACCATCTCACCTGATTTTTCTTCAGCTTTCCATCGTTCTAAGATTGCATCTACTATTCCTTGGACAGGCACTATTTTCTCGTTAGCTTTCACAAAGAAGTCAAAGGGACATGGAGTGTAACCAGAACCTCGGCAAACCAGTTTATCAGGGGTATAAATAATTGTTTTGTACTTTTGCGATGGACTTCCTCCATGCATAATAATGATGTAGGCCGAAGCATTCATTGCGGCAATTAGTAAGAAGCTAAATAAGATTAGCAATTGTTTTTTCATTGTTTTTGATTTTTTAAAAGTGAGTATTAAATTAATTGTGGATCAAAAATAAGTTGTCAAGCTCCCTTTCGCAACCTCATTAACGATGGATAAAATTTGTTCCTGCTTTTTTGAAAATTAATTTTAAGTAAATAGTTGGTTTTCAAATTAAGATTGAAAAAGTATTTTAAAAGAATTTTTGATTTGTACGCTTTTAGTACATTGCTTAAAATTTATACCAGATGGCACAGTCAAATTATAGAATCTTAAGTTGGAATGTAAATGGTATAAGAGCCATGTGGAAGAAGGGTTTTAAAGAATGGCTCGATAAAGACAATCCTGATATTATTTGTCTGCAAGAAACAAAAGCACAACCCGATCAGTTAGGGGATGAGATACTAAATATACATGGATACAAATCGCATTTTTTTTCAGCAGAGAAAAAGGGTTACAGTGGCGTAGCGGTTTATTCTAAAGAGGATCCTATTCATGTGAACTCTGGATTTAATTCTCCAGAGTTTGATAATGAAGGTCGTGTACTTGAATTGGAATATGAAAAATTTATTCTCTATAATGTTTATTTTCCAAATGGTGGAAGAGGGCCTGAGAGAGTTGATTATAAATTAAAATTTTATGATCAACTTTTTCTGAGGGCAGAAGTAATGAGGGAAAAACATAAAAATATTATCGTCGTTGGTGATTATAATACTGCTCACAAAGAAATTGATTTAGCCAGACCAGGTCCGAATGCTAAAACGAGTGGATTTCTTCCGCAAGAAAGAGAATGGGTTGACAAAATTATCTCAATGGGTTATATAGATATTTTTAGGGAATTCAACAAAGAGCCTGGACAATACACTTACTGGGATGTGATTACTCGAGCGCGTGAACGAAACACTGGCTGGCGAATTGATTACTTTATGGTCAGTGAAGAAATGAAAAAAAATGTTGTTAACGCTACAATTCATCCTCAAGTTATGGGAAGTGACCATTGTCCAATTGAATTGGAATTAAAATTCTAACTCGATTGTTGCTGTTGTTTGGTTGTTTTAATTGAGCATCATCTTGTGCCAGCTCTCTTTCACTGCAACTTGCCAGTGACTTTTCAATTCACTTTTCTTTTGAATGAGATTGTTAAATACAATTGTGTTCTCATTGAATTGCCCTGACTTCAATTTATCTTCAAAGCTACTTTTGGAAATAGTTTTAATTTCATTTCCTTCTTTATAAGCTAGCACTAGACGGTTGGTGAAACTCACATTCAATTTGCTTTCCATTTGCTTTATGAAATTCATCGATTTATCAATGGAGCAACCAGTTGCACTGGTATTCGTTTCATCAATCATTATGATTAAAAATCGATCGAGTAAAATTTCAAAGCTACCTTTCAATTCTTTATTGTGTGCAGTCCACTGATCAATAAATATTTTTAATTCGCTCGACAAAATTGATTTTTCTTCAGGCAATAATTCTCTATCCGATTGATAAATCCAAATTCTGGATTGTTCATCTAAAATGTTACTTGGGAAATACATTGTTCTAAATTTATTATTTATTCATTTAAATTATTTAGTTCCATTTTTTATTATCTGTTCTTTCACCACTGTTCCTAATTTGTAAAATATCTTCTTTGTAAGAATAGCATTTTCATAAATTTTCCATTCTCCATCTTCCAAATCTTGTTTGTAAAAACCTTCCTTACTCAACGAACCATTTGAATTGAATTCTTTAGTTTGTCCTTCTAACACTCCCATTTTGTAAGTATATTCAATTGATGGAGTGCCGTCTTTAAAATACCATTTCGCAACACCATCTCTTTTTCCTGCAACATAAAAGGATTCTTCTTGAGGTTTGCTGTCATCATAAAAAGTTTTTCGCTCTCCATCCAATTCACCACTTTTATAGTTCTCTTGAGTTTTTACTTTTCCAATACTTGAATAAGTAAGTTTTGTTCCATTCAATGTGTCATTTTGAAAAGTGGCGTCAGAACTTATCGTACTGTTAGAGCCAAATTTTAGTGAAGCGCCATGTAATCTTCCATTGTGAAATTCATCGAGGGCCAATAAAATTCCTTGATTAGAATAGGTTCGCCAAACGCTTTCTCGTTTTTCATTTTTTATTGAACCTTGAGCAACCAAAATTCCTTTTGGATTTCGAATTGTTAAAATTTTTATGTCTTTATTAAATGGGTCTATTTGAAATAGCGTGTCATTCAAAAACATTTGTTCTTTTATTTGAGCAGCTGTGAGTGGCTGTTGTATTTGTCCCAGTAAATTGAGAGGTAGGATGATAGATAAGAATACAATTAGCGATTTCATAGTTGAATTTTATACCTCAAAATTACATATTAGATTTGGATTTGAGAGGCATCGTTTTATTTTTATTCCTGTATTCATTTCCGTTTTTGAGGAAGGTCTTTATCTTTGGCGAATGGAAATAACTGTTAGATTAGCAAATGTTGATGATGTCACATTGATTAGCAAAATTGGATATGATACATTTTATGAAACTTGGAAAGATGTAAATTCACCAACTGATATGGATGTTTATCTTAAAAAAGCTTTCAATGATCAGGTAATCTTTGCAGATATTTTAAATCCTTCTAATACCTTTTTAATTGCGTTTGCTGATAATGTTTTGGCTGGTTATGTAAAAATTAGAAGAGACCGAACCTATGACGAACTTAATGGAGAATCCGCAATTGAGATAGAGCGAATTTATGTTTACAACGAATTTCATTCAAAAAAAGTAGGGAAACATTTGATGGATGAATCAATACGAATTAGTATTGATGAAGGGCATAAATGGCTATGGTTAGGTGTAAATGTTGACAACCACAAAGCTATAAAGTTTTATAATAATTATGGATTTGAAATTTTTGGAGAAAAGAATTTTCAATTAGGCGAGGCAGTGGATACAGATTATCTAATGAAAAAAAAATTGAAGATTTAAAAAATTACCGGTCGTAGAAATCCTTTTTCTTGAGTAATTTTAAATCTTGCAAAATGGATGCCTTAACATTAATTTGGAAGTTAAAACTTTCTTGTCCACCAAATGGAATCCAGTTCATACGCATTTCCCAACAATGAAGATCTCTATAAATATTTAAACTCATGTTGGTGAAACTGCCTTTAGTCAAATCATACCAGGAATAAAATCCAATTTTCCATTTACTCGTTAAACTTAAATCTCCACTGAAACTTGCAGTCTGTGATCGAGTAGCGAGTAATGCTCCAACTTTGTTATAAGAAAAGGAATAACCAACGTTTAAATTAAATGGAATTTCAAAATCAACAAATTCTTCGGGGTGAGAATTGATGTAATCGATTTCTTGTTTGGTATATTTTCCATTGTTTTCTTTTTTCTTACTTCTGTTCAAAGCGAAATTCATGGATAAGGTAGAGTTCGTTAACCGAACCAACTGTTTATCTACTGTGTATTGAAATTTATCGTAGTCAATATTGTTTTCGCTATAAGCGTAAGGATCGAGCGTGCTATTAAAATTGATCGATACTTTGTCAAACAAGGTTGTTCTTGCACTCAAACTAAAAACGCTCAATTTCATACTATCGGCGATTAAATTATAGCCGCCTGAAATTCGTAAGCTTTCTAAAAGTTTTATTTTTTTATCAACCGCTCCCGTATCACTGTGAGTTCTGACTTTCATTTCAATATTGTTATCGAGAGAATAGGCTAAATTTGCAAACTGACCATTCGATGGACCTGAATAAACATTATTTTGATAAATAGAATAAGTCTTTGTTCGCCCCAATGTATCGATCTGTACCGATTTGTAATATCCATATTTTGCATTTCCAAAATCTGGTCTGTAGGTCAAACTTACTGCTGGTGTCATCACATGTCTCAATGCTGTAATTGCTCCTTTTTTAAATTGATACATTCCATAAATTCTCGTTGAAAGCGCAGCACTTATATTGTAATCATACGCATGCCCTGGCTTTTCTATTTTTATGGTGTCAATTTTTTGTTGATTGGAATTCCAACGATACTCGGTAGAGTTGAGATAAAACCGATCTGTAAAACTGGCGGAAGGAGTGAGGTTGAAATATTTAAAGATATTGAATGAAGTGGAAATAGGGATGACGGCCTGCACTCCATTTTTTAAATTATTTAGTGTTTCATTTCTAAATAATAAAGTGTCTTTTGTTTGAATGTAATTCACTCCTCTGACACTCAAGCTGGTTCCAATTTTTTCAAACCACTTTTGAGAACCAATAGCGATTTTGCGTTTGAAGGGAGATATTCTTGCCACATTAAAACTTACATCTGGTGCAGTGATTTGAATATCTCTGGTAATCGTATTTTGATTGTGACTAATGCCGACACTCAAATTCATTGGCTTGTCGGGAAAATTATAAGAATATGAAATGGAAGAAAGGAGTGTATTGTTTAAATAATTTCCTACTGAACTAATAGTGTTTCTGTAATAATTACTTGTCCCCGCATTAACAGTTGCACTGAAGGTACTGTTGGGATTTGCTTTAGAATCTTTGGTGTGATTCCATGTGATGTGATAATCTTTTACCACTGAATAATCGGAGAGTTCTTTTTCAGAATTTATAGTATAAGCATAACTAAACCGAAGTAGTCCTGAATATTTATATTTCTTTTTGTAGGCAGAAATTGCATCGAGTGTATAACTGCCTTTAGTATAAATATCGGACGTCAAAGCTAGATTGAAGTAGTCGTTAAATCCAAAATAATAACCAAGGTGTTGAAAATAAAAACCTCTTTGAGCCGATTCTCCAAATGCAGGGAAAATAATTCCAGAACTTCTTCCCACCTTGTTAGGGAAGAATCCAAAAGGAATCAGAATAGGTGTAGGGATTTGTTCAATCGTCAGATAAGCAGGGCCCGTCACGATTTTATCTTTACTAATAACTTTCAACCGCCTTGAGCTTATTGCAAAGTGTGGTGTGTCCAAATTGCAAGTGGTGTATTGTCCGTTTTTTACATAAAAATTGTTTTCAGGATCTTTCTTTACAACTTCACCATGAATAAATCCTTCTCCCTCTTGAGTGATTACATAATTAATTTTTCCCTTCTTCGTTTGGAAATTGTAATGAATTGCATGTGACCTGAATTTTTGATCGGCTTGAGAAAATTCAGGTGATCCTTTTACAACTCCTGTACTATCTGTCGTTCCTTCTGCAAAAAGTTCTTTCTTGCTCATGTCAATGACAATACGATTCGCTGCCAAATGCAATTCTTCATAATCAACAGTCGCCTTGCCATATAAATAAACGATTTGGTTTTCAATGTCCACTCGAATAGAATCTTTTGCATGATATTTTATCTTCGATTTAATAACATCATCATTGTTTGAACTGGAATCTAAACCTAAAGCATCTTTGTCTGACGGATTCGATAAAACGATATTTGTATCAGTAGAAAGTGATGTGTTGGTGTCAGATAAAAAGCGGTCATTATCACCCATGTTGTTCACAAGTCTATCTGCTTTTGAACCAACAATAAATTGTTGAAAAAGAAGCATGAAAACTATGAATAGTAAGGGCGATATTTTAGATACTTGTAAAGACAAATCAATTTTAATTACAATATTTTCGGTGCCAAAACTAATCAAAAAAAATCGTCTCTTTTTTTATCTTTTTCAGTTGGTCTTTTTACCTGCTGTGTGCTTGCTATTCAGCTCTTTCCATCTTATTGAAAAAAAATCTTTTGGCATCACACGAGTTGTAATTGATGCTGGTCATGGGGGACACGACAGCGGGTGTTTGGGTAAAAAGTCGAAAGAAAAAGACATCGCATTGAACATTGCATTGAAGTTAGGGCAATTGATTTCTGACAAATACCCAGATGTTAAGGTCATTTATACCCGCAAAACGGATGAGTTTATCGAATTACATGAGAGAGCCACCATTGCCAATAACGCGAAAGCAGATTTGTTTATTTGTATTCATTGTAATTCAGCGTGTTACTATGACAAGAAAAAGAAAAGGGAGACTTGCAATGAAGAGACTAATGGAGTTGAAACATGGGTGATGGGTTTGCATAAAACGGAAGCTCAGCTGGAAGTTGCCAAACGGGAGAATGAAGTTGTTCTTTTAGAAAAAGACTACACTGCAAAATACGATGGCTTTGATCCGAATAGCCCAGAAGCGAATATCATTTTTTCATTGTATCAAAATACTTTTCTCGATCAAAGCCTTCGATTAGCAAGTTTTGTTCAGCAAGAGATTAAGGCCAAAGGCAGAGACAGCAGAGGTGTCAAGCAAGCTGGATTTTTGGTGTTATACAAAACGTCAATGCCTAGCGTCTTGATTGAAACTGGATTTTTATCCAATCCTGATGAAGAACGTTATTTATCTAGTTCGAAAGGTCAAGATGAGAGTGCGAATTCAATCTTCAAAGCTTTTAGAGCTTATAAATCGTCTGTTGAAACGGGCAAGATGAGCATTTCGGAAAACTCAAATGATTCCAATGAAAAAGTAAAACCTGAGAAGGATACACAAGTCATGGATGAAAAAGAAGACACTCCTGAAAGAGAAGGTCCTTCAACAAATGAAAATTCAAAAATTCAGTGGGCTGTTCAGTTTTATACTTCACCTAGTAAACTTGCTAAGAACAGTACAAAGTTGAACGATTTTGAAGATATTAGAGTTGATAAAGTTGGCTCGGTTTATAAATACACTGCTGGCCTTTTTGAGAAACTGGATGAAGCAGTTAGCTATCAATCAAAAATTCGCAAATCAGGTTACAAAGATGCCTTTGTGGTGGGTTATTATCACGATAAAAAAGTTAGTTTCAGTGAAGCGGTGGAAATATCGAAAAGAAAGTGAGAGGTCGATCCTTCAAGGAAAATAGCTACTTTTGAGCACAAATTCTGCACGGTCAGATTTACATTAAAAGCATTCAGTTATATTTATGAAACTTTCAAGAGAAGTAAGAACAGGTTTAATAGTAACAGTTGGGATTGCCCTTGCAGTTTGGGGTATAAATTATTTAAAAGGAATAGATTTCTTTACTCGCCAACGTCAAGTATTTGCTATTTACAATCAGGTTGAAGGCTTGACATCCAGCAATCCGGTCATGATAAATGGAATGAAGGTGGGAATGGTACATCAATTGACTTTGCTTCCCAACGGAAAAATTATTGTTAGTCTGCATGTGACCAATAAAGTAGTGGTGCCTTCTAATTCGACTGCTGAAATTTTTAGCACAGATTTACTAGGATCAAAAGGTATTCGGTTGAACTTTGGTGATAGTCCTACTGAAATGAAAGATGGAGACACTTTAGTTTCAATTGTTCAACAAAGTTTGGCTGAACAAGTGAATGCTCAAGTAGCTCCAATCAAAGCAAAGGCAGAAAGTTTGCTCGCTTCCATTGATAGTATTCTTTTAACAGTTCGCGGAGTTTTCAATGAGAATACTAAGTCAAACTTAAAGCACTCTTTTGAAAGTATAAATAATTCATTGACATCGATTGAGCACATAGCGAGTAACATGGATACTGTCTTGGCTAAACAAGGACATTTGAGAGAAATTTTTACAAATCTTGAATCAATAACTTCTAATTTCAAGAAGAACAATGACAACATTTCAAAAATAATTTCAAATTTCTCAGCGATTTCCGATACAATGGCGCAATCGAACATCGCTCAAACAATCAAAAATGCGGAGAGAACCTTAGAGCAAACATCAACTCTTTTTGAGAAAGTGAATAGAGGCGAAGGTTCACTGGGCCAATTAGCAACAAACGATAGTTTATTTACGAATCTAAACTCTTCTGCTAAAAATTTGGATGAATTGTTAAAAGACTTCCAGAAAAATCCGAAAAAATATTTTAAGGTTTCTGTAATCTCTTTCGGGAAATAATTGTTTATTCATAAAACTGATTTCATGGTCTCACAAATTATTTTTATACTGATTTTAGGAGTGGCTATTATTATGTTTGCTAAAAATCTTAAAAAGATAATTCGGAACATTCATTTGGGTAGGCCAATTGATCGGAGTAATAATTCCAAAGAACGATGGATGGTAATGGCTAAGGTTGCTTTGGGCCAGTCCAAAATGATCAAGCGACCAATTGCCGGTATTCTTCACATTTTTGTTTACATCGGTTTTGTCATTATCAATGTTGAAGTAATGGAAATTATGATTGATGGAATTTTTGGAACTCACCGAATTTTTGGCGGGGTTGGCTCTCTGTATAATATTTTAATCGGTGGCTTTGAAGTGTTGGCTATCCTAGTTTTAGTAGCCTGTGTCATTTTTTTAATTAGAAGAAATGTACTTCGCATTCGTCGTTTTAATTTGGCTGAAATGACTTCGTGGCCAAAGACAGATGCTAATTTAATTTTGATTACAGAAATATTATTGATGACTGCTTTTCTAATGATGAATGGTGCTGATCATGAATTACAAAGTAGAGGAGTTTCACATTATATTCAGGCAGGATCATTTCCCATTAGTTCTTCTTTCTCGAGTTTATTTTCTCCGCTCTCGGTTTCTTCATTGGAAGTTTTAGAAAGAAGTTGTTGGTGGTTTCACATAATTGGAATTTTGGCATTCTTAAATTATCTACCTTATTCAAAGCACTTCCATATTTTATTGGCTTTCCCAAATACTTATTATAGCAGTTTGGAAAAGAAAGGAAAATTTACTGACATGGAAAATGTAAGTAGAGAAGTAAAACTAATGATGAATCCTTCTGTTGTTTTGCCTGAACCTTCAGCAACCATTCCTCAAAAATTTGGAGCAAAAGATATCACTGATTTAACATGGAAACAATTGATGGATGCTTACTCATGTACAGAGTGCGGAAGGTGTACATCAGAATGTCCAGCTAATCAGACAGGAAAATTATTGTCTCCTCGTAAAATAATGATGGATACTCGTGATCGATTAGAAGAAGTTGGTAAGGGTATCGATTTATCAGGGAAAGAATTTAAAGATGAAAAGTCTTTGTTCAGTTATATTTCTGAAGAAGAATTATGGGCGTGCACAAGTTGCAATGCATGCGTACAAGCTTGTCCAGTCAATATTGATCCACTAAGTATTATCATCGACCTTCGTCGTTATTTAGTTATGGAAGAAAGTAAAGTCCCATCGGAGTTAGCTGGTATGTTTACGCGAATTGAAAATAATGGAGCTCCTTGGCAATTTGCTCAGGCCGATCGATTGAAGTGGGCAGAAAATAATTAATCATAATCTATCTCTATTCTGATGCAAGTTGAAACAATGGCAGACTATGCCGCAAGAGGCGAATCACCTGAAATATTATTTTGGGTAGGCTGCGCTGGAAGTTTTGATGAACGTGCACAAAAAATAACTAAAGCTGTCGCTAAAATTTTGCATCATTGTAATGTAAAGTTTGCAGTTCTTGGTACTGAAGAAAGTTGTACTGGCGACCCTGCTAAGAGAGCGGGAAATGAATTTTTATTTCAGATGCAAGCTATGATGAATATCCAAGTTTTGGATGGTTATGGAATAAAGAAAATTGTGACAGCTTGCCCGCATTGTTTTAATACTTTGAAAAATGAATATCCTGATCTGGGTGGTAAATATGATGTTGTCCATCATTCGCAGTTAATTCAATCTCTGATCAATGAAGGACGATTGAGAGTTGATGGTGGAGAATTTAAAGGCAAGAAAATTACTTTTCATGATCCTTGTTATTTAGGAAGAGGGAATGATGTTTATGAAGCGCCAAGAAATGTTATCGAAAAACTAGACAGTGCTTTTACAGAAATGAAGCGATCCAGATCAACGGGATTCTGTTGCGGAGCAGGCGGTGCGCAAATGTTTAAAGAACCGGAGAAAGGCATAAAAGATGTAAACATAGAACGAACAGAAGAAGCTCTTGCTTTGAACCCTGATGTTATTGCAGTCGGTTGTCCATTCTGTATGACGATGATGACTGACGGAGTGAAAAATTTCAACAAAGAAGATCAAGTGAAAGTTTTAGATATTGCTGAGTTGATTGTGAGGGCAGGGGAGTTGTGAGGTCAGAAGTTAGAGGAAAAGTAAGAAGTAAAAAGGAATAAGTTCAGAAGTCATAGGTCATAGGGGAAAGTAAAAAGTAAAAAGTAATATGAGGAGATTGGGGGTGGAGAATTGAGGATTGAAAATAAAGATTTGAAAATTGTCACGCTTGGCGGGATGTTAAGCGGAAATAAAAGACGTCGTATCAATCTTCTTTCTCCTCAAGCGTCATTTCGCCTTTCATAGGTAGGAAGTAATAAATAATAAGTTGTCAATGCCTAAATAAGGTTGACCGTTTTTCATTCTTCATTTTCCATTTTTATTCGTTATCAATTTTCCATTTTCAATTAGTCAATTGTCCATCCTCAATCTTCAATTCTCAATTCTCAATTCTCAATTCTCAATTTTCAATCTTCTATTTGTCCTCGACCAATATACGTTGACCAAATTTAGAGGTTCTAAATCTCAAAAAAATGGTTAAGAAAACAAAACGGGTTCAACGTTTTTTTACTGAAGAGGTACGAAAGCAAATTATCCGGTCAATTGAAAACAATGAATTA
>JANLRG010000490.1:0-1372 GCA_031361545.1 Bacteroidota bacterium | reverse complement strand
TGAGGATAATGTTTCTCCTTGGGCAACCCCAATTGTAATCGGGTATATACCTGCATTCACAGGGAGGAAAATTTGCAAATATAAAAATGTTAACCCAATCAAAAAGGCAAAAATCAATGCTGTAGATAGTTTTAAAATTTTGTTCATGATTATATTGGTAGATTAGATGGTGCCTCAACTTTTTTAGCTTCAATACGAGATACATTTGAAGTTGTGGCAGTATCACCAGGAAAATGAAAGATTGTTGCCAACTCTTCAATGGTCATGATAAATGGCACAGTAGGTTTGTATTGATCTTTTTTTAATTTAAAAGCGTTTGTTTTCCATGAAGTGTGATGACTTGATGCACCAATAGGAATAAACTGTGGGTAGAAAAATGATCGTGATTTATATTGTTCAAAAATTTTCTTTTTATCTGCCTCAACTCTAAGACCCCCTTTATCTTGTAGAGCATATTTTACTTGTGGTGATTTTAATTCAAAGCTATTCATATGTTGTGTATTATATTGTTTAAATACACCAGTAAGTCCTGCTGAGTTTGCTGGTGAAAATACATCTTTTTTAGCAAGATATACAACACGTATACATGTATCAAATGCGAGTTTTGACAAACCTCTTTCAACCGCATCAACTTTTTCTATCTCTTGTTTTGTTAATTTCATCTCGGCAGGATTTGAAGGATTTTCCTTATCAACTTTTTTGTCTCTTTTGGTTAGTTTTTTAATATCGTCTTTAGCAGCGTCCGTCCAGTCAACCTTTAAGCTGTTTTGATACCATTTTAACTTATTGTCTTTTCTAAATTTTTCCAATTCTTTTGGATCTGTTGGAAATTTTTTGTCGGTATCTTTTCCAGGTGCACGAACACCAATCTGTATCCAAGCCTGCTCACCGACACCTAAACTTCCAAGATATTCCAATACTGGGGTTATGGGATCAATTTTGAATTCTTCTTTTGGGTCTTTATCCAATCCATAATCTGTATATGTTTTTATGGGTAAATGTCCTGCATTTTTCTTTTTAAATTCAGCACAAGAAAACTTATACTTTGAAACATCATATTCTATAGCTGCAACATAATCATTTTTATAATCACCTTGATATATTTCCTTTATACCAATTGTTGGAAATTGGGCATACAATTGAGTTTGTATAATATTTGAAAATTTTTCATTGGTCCAAATATAAAATCTCACATGACCTTCAATAGAAACGAGTTCTAATGTAAACCATGGTTTTGTTGAGCCTTTAATCCAGATATCTTTAAATGTCCCCTCACCAAACGGCTGATGGAGACTATTTAAAAAAACCTCCATAGCAAGTGGTGATTTACTTTGTCCACGAGGAATACTAATTTCAAAAAGATTATAATTTT
>JANLRG010000418.1:0-8631 GCA_031361545.1 Bacteroidota bacterium | reverse complement strand
GCCATTGCATGAAAATAATACTTGACCACTGAAAAGTTACTAGACTTAACAAAGAATTGAATAGCATTCAGCCTGTCGTCTAATCAGCACATGGCTACAAAAAATTATCAGGACTTTTTTCAAAATCATCCTCACCCTGCTAACGAGTTTTTCCATCGTTAGAGATTACTAAGCACAATTACTTTTCCAAGATAACATCGCGGACTTTTATTGGCAATCAGAGAACAAATAATTTCTGATAGTATCAGCGGGTGAAATAGATTTGATGGATGATGAAAACGTTTTCGTACTCGATAAAAATCATCTCAACAATTTAATCATCTAAAACAAAAATTTTACAACTTTCATCCAACCTCTGCAACAACAAATGTGCTCCCGCCTACAAAAATTAAATCATTCTCATTGCTTTCTCTTCTTGCATCATCTAAAGCTTCTTTCACCGAGCTGTAACTTTTACCTAGCAGATTAAATTCTTCTGCTTGCACACGAAGTTCTTCTGCATCCATAGCCCGTGGAATATTCGCTTTACAAAAATAATAAACAGCATTAGTAGGAAGCAGATTGAGCATGCTCTTGATATCTTTATCATTCACCACTCCAATGACCATTCGCAAAGTTGTAAAGTCATATTGTTTCAATTGTTCGAGTATCAATTTTATACCGGCTTCATTGTGTCCAACATCGCATATTATAGTTGGTTTTGTTTGCAAGGTCTGCCATCTTCCTTCTAATCCTGTTTTTTCTTGAACTAACATTAACCCTTCTAAAATATGTGCCTCAGTGATTTTGAATTTTTTGTTTCGTAATTCATCAATTGCTGCCAATACTGTGCAAATATTTTTTAACTGATAATTTCCTTGCAAACTCACTAGCAAATTTTCATAGACAGTATTATTTGTTGAAGTGATTTTCAAACAACTGAATAAACTGTCTCGCTCTTTTAAAACAGCTTCGTACTTTTTTGAAGCAAAGCAGATTTCAGAATTCTCTTGCTTCGCCTTTTGGATAAAAACATTTTCACTTTCTAAATGTCTTTCACCAATGATTACAGGAATATTTCGTTTAATAATTCCTGCTTTTTCAATAGCTATTTTTTCTAAAGTGTCGCCTAGTAAATTTGTATGATCATAACTAATGTTGGTGATGATTGACAATTCTGGAGTGATGATATTAGTCGAATCTAATCGTCCACCCAGCCCTGTTTCAATAATGGCAATGTCAACTTTCTCATCTGAAAAATATTGAAATGCTAGCGCAACGGTCCATTCAAAAAAGCTCGGCTGTATTTCATCAAAGGCAATTTTAAAGTTTTCCACGAAAGCAATCACCTTATTTTGAGAAATCATCGTTCCGTTAATTCGAATTCGTTCCCTAAAATCTTTTAAATGAGGGGACGTGTATAATCCGGTTTTATATCCTGCTGTTTGCAAAATTGCAGCTAACATGTGTGAGGTCGATCCTTTACCATTTGTTCCGGCAATATGGACAGATTTAAAATTCAAGTGCGGATTTTCAAGCAGATTCGCAATTTTTAGGGTGTTGCTTAGGTCTGCTTTGTATGCAGCGGCACCAATGCGATGAAACATTGGGAGATTTGAAAATAGGTAATCTAAGGTCTGTTGATAATTCACGTATCGATTTTATAAAGGTAAAAATAGTTGTTGAAACAGTTAGTTCAAGGCACAAGGTTGAAAATATTTTTTGTGGATAAAAAAATATTTATATATTGCATACGCGAAATAAAACAACCACTATGCATTTTTCTAAACGGATCACCCGTAAACTGATTAGTACATGGCCACAACGGCTAGCTTTATCAGGTGTAATAGGCTTTATAGTATGGAACTTTTCAGGACAAAATTTATTTACTTTCATCTCTGTGATGTTGGTTTCTCAGTTAGTTCTCTCACTCTTAAACAGCCGAATTCCAGAAGTTGGAAAGAGTTATAATGAGGAAATGAAATATTAATCTGATAAATAAAAAAAATATCTGGCAACCAAATCACGGTTGCTTTTTTTATGTTGTTAAGTCAATTTTTTTCCAATAGACTGGAGTACACATTTTATTTGTAGCCTGAATCCTTTTATCAATTACCTCCGAGTCTTTAGTAACGAATCGTTTAACCCCATATTCACTATCTGATTCATCCAAGGAAATAATTCCATTACCATTCTCAAAGAATGCATTCATTATTCGTAGTCCTTCCCTATTCGCATTTCGCATATAATTTTCAAGCCTGTGCACATCAATCGTTCTTTAACTTTTATAAAAGGGAAAATTCTTTCCAGTGGTTTCTAATCTAAAGTTGCTTGAAATTAATAGTTGGTAGCATCAAAAGGAGTTTGGTCTAAAATTTTGTCAGTCTGTACGGAATAGTAGGTTTAAAGAATCAAAGTTGAACGTTAGCGCATGAGCTGAATGTGATAATCAACTGTTTGAAATTGGATTAAGAAATTTATCAACATTTTTTCAATTGTCTGTCATAGGAAAGTTAACCTAGAACTTATGCGTTTTTTAATAGTTGTAAAAATTGAATTGAGTCAATGAAATCAACTTCGCTGTTCTTTATTTATTACTTACATTTGACTCTATGAACAAATGGTTTCTATTAGTTCTTTTTGTCTCAGTAAATGTGAGTGTTTCCTCTTCTCAGAAAATAAAATTTTCTCCTGAATTAAAAGAGAATAGAAATGCACGATTCATGAAAATACTAGGCACCGATGAAAACGAAAACATTTTTCTACTGAGAAGTAATCTCTCGCTTGAGTCTGATCGTGATCATTCAGGTTTACGAGCACGTGAATATTATTTACAATTTTTTTCGAATGAGTTGAATTTGGTTTGGGAAAAGCAACTGAATACTTCTATGGAAAATGGAAGAATTGTGGATGTGCAAATCAATAACAATCGAGTTGTTGTAGTAAGTTATATCGTTGATCGCAAATCAAAATCGTATTCATTTTATATTCAATCGATGAATAGCCAAGGTGAATGGATAGGTGAGCCAACATTGATAGATCAATTTTTTGCAATCGATTTGGATGAAGATGATAAACCGGGAATTGTGAATTCAAATGATGAAATGACAATTGCTTTTTCTTATCGAAAAATTAGTTCAGATTACAATTCTCAGTTTATTCATGTAGTCTTATTAGATACTGCGTTTCATACTTTGGTAAATAAAGACATTGTTATTAATTCTCCTGCCAAAAATTTTATTCCGTTTTCGTCATACTTAACTGATGATAGAAATTTTCTGGTCTTAGGAACTCGTTATACGACTGACAAAAGAGTGAAGTCGCCAGGAGAAGTGTTCTACGAAATTCACGGTTATAATTTCACTGCAGCTACTGTTTTAAATGCTGAAATTAAAATTGAAGGAAAGTTTCTGACAGATGTAGGCTTCTCGGTTGATAATAATAATCACCGTGTGATAGCAGCCGGATTTTACAGTGACAAATCAACTTATTCTACGGCAGGAATTTTTTACAATTCATTTTCGGAAGATAGTTTAGTACAACTCTCTTCTTCTAGTTCCCCTTTTCCAGATTCATATCTGGTTAAATTTATTGGAGAAAGAAAAGGGAATAAAAGTAAGGAGCTCGTCAATTATTCCATAGATCGATTGATAGTGAGAAAAGATGGTGGGGTGGCAATTATGGCAGAGTCATTTAACAGAGCGGAGAGGTCTTATTATGACTATTATATTCAATCTTATATTTATCATTATTACTATCACTATGGAAATATAATGGTATGTTCTATTAATCCTTCTGGCGAAATTCTTTGGGGCAATGTCATTAGTAAAGATCAAAATTCAGTTGATGATGGAGGATCAACATCAAGCTATCATAGTTCAATTATTCATGGGAAAATACTTTCAATCTATAATAAATACATAGACGAAGACTCCTCTGTATTGTTGACTACAATAGATGGAGTAGGAGCTGAAAGAACGGATGTTTTAATAAATGAAATTGCTAGAGTATCAGTTGTTCCTCATTCGGCTAAGCAAATAAACGAAGACACGATTTTGATGCCGGCTTACAAACAAAATAAATTCCAACTACTCCGAATTTCATTTTAGAAATTTATACAGAGGTTGAAATTTATATTTATTTTTTTACTGACATTATTTATTGCAGAAAAATTTAAGAATCTGATTTTTGCAAATAGATTTTTTGTCCAGGAGAAACATTCGCTCCTTCATTGAGATTGTTGTATTTGTAGATGTATCTTTCCTTAACTGCATAATCACGACTGATAGAATTAATGGTATCGCCTGATTTAACAATGTAGAATTTTCGATTGCCTTCTTTTTTCTTCGGTTGAATATATACAATTTGACCTTCAGAAATAGAGGCTTCACTTTCGGTTTCATTATACTTTGGAAGTTGCCAAGAACCTAAATTGAGTTCATGAGCTAAACTAGTATAGGTGTCACCTTTTCTGCCAATCACACAATGCACTCCATTTATTTCTTTTACAGGTCTTGCAAAAGCATCTACGACATCCACAGAAGGAACAAATATTTTTCTGTCGTGGTTGATCACCGTTGGAATAGAGCTTGCAATTGCATCATCTGTTGAATTTCCAGAAGAAGCAATTCCAGTATCGCTCGGTGGAGAAGGTTTGCTACTGGCAAACAAAACAGGAGTCTGTCCAAAATCCAGTTGATGTAATTCAAAATCTTCAATGATTTTTATCAATCGGTCTGCATAAGCTGGATCGGTGGCATAGCCAGCTTTTCTAAGTCCCTTTGCCCAACCTTTATAATCGGTTGGTTCTAGCTCAAAAAGAAATGCATATCGAGGTCGTGTTTTTAGAAAGTTGGAGTGATCATCGTACGACTCTAGAGCTGTAGTGTATTTTCTAAAACATTCATCCTTCATATCATCGTCTTGAGTATAAGACGGTCCACTCCAATTAGCACACTTAATTCCAAAATGATTATTCGCATTCGTAGCCAACGGACTGCATCCATCGCTAGATTCCAGACAAGCCTGCGCCATAGTAATGGAAGCTGGAATTCCAACTTTCTGCATTTCTCTGATAGCATCATCTTTGTGCTCAATGATGTATTTTATTCTCGCAGCTTTGGGATCTGCAGCTTTCGCAGATAAAAGACTACTAGCAAGCATAAAAAGTGCGAGTTGAATTTTCATAAATACTGAACGAAATTTAAACATAGTTATTTAGTGGTGTTACGAGACATATACCACGATAGATACACTTTTGAATCGATTTCAAATCGGGAAGAAGGAATAGATTCCCCCAGTATGAATCGTAGTCATACTCTTTTCCATCGGAAATGTTCCTTTTTTCAGAAGATCGTGAAGAGCAAAAAAAAGCTTTCCAGTATAAACCGGTTCAATTTGAATATGATTCAACAAGTAGAAATCACGACAAAAATTATCTAGTTCAAAGGATGTCTTTGCATAACCACCAAAATGATAATCATGATGAAAGACGATTTTCGATAAATCACCTCCTAAGTCAGCAATATTATTTTCGATAAACGATTTTGATTTCAATACAGGAACAGCATGAATAATTTGATTTTTGGTAATACCATTTGAAATTCCTGCCACCGTAGCTCCAGTTCCACACGCGCAGAAGATTAGTTCATCCGTAATCTCTTTTGCAATTTCTTTTGTCCCAACTACGGCAGCTTTATTTGATCCGCCTTCTGGAAGAAAAAAAACTTCAGCCTCATTTAAAACCCACTTTCGTTTGATCAATTGTTCAAGCCAATTTTGTTGCATCGCTGATTCAGTCTTCCTTCTATATTCATCTCTCGGAACAAAAAATAATTTCATTCCCATTGCCTTCATGAATTCGATACAAGGATTTGAAATTTCTTCGCCTCGAATAATGCCAATGGTTTTTATTCCCAACTGATTTCCTGCTGCTGCACATGCAATCAGATGATTGGAAAATGCACCACCAAAAGTAAATAAGATTGATTTTTTTTGTTCTCGGAAATCAACCAAATTGTATTTAAGTTTTCTCCATTTATTGCCGCCAGTGAAAGGCTGGACTAAATCTTCTCTCAAAATATTCAAGTCAAATTGATCAGAAATATCAGGTAATTTAAATTTTTGTAAAAAGGGATGGCGATCAACAACTAACATTTGGTAAAAATAGTAAATAACAGAGTAACCTTATTTGCCATGAGGATATTCAAGTTGAATGTTTGGAAATAAAATCCATTCTATTTCTCTTTTTTGGTAAATTTACACTCGACTTCATAGAACAAAAAAGATGGTCGGCTGTTGATTCATGGCACTTCAAGACAAATTTGACCCGGATGACTATTATTTGTCGCCTGAGGGATATATCATCTTTACAGAAAAATATCATTTGAAAAGAGGATATTGTTGTCAAAGTGGATGTAAACATTGCCCTTGGAATTGGAAGGAAATCAACACCCCTAAAAAGTTAAAATAAATTTTTATGCTCACAGGAATATCAACAGAAAAATTAGATCTCTCTACATCCATCACTCCCACAGGAACAAAATTAAATTGTAAAGGTTGGGTTCAGGAGGCTGCATTGCGTATGCTTTTAAATAATTTGGATCCTGATGTTGCTGAACGGCCAGAAGATTTAGTAGTCTATGGAGGCCGTGGAAAAGCAGCTCGAAACGTTGAGAGTTTTCATTTAATCGTAAAGGCGTTGAAAGATTTGAATGACGATGAAACCTTGTTAATTCAAAGTGGAAAGCCCGTTGCAATTCTTCCTTCTCACAAAGATGCTCCCAGAGTTATCTTGAGCAATTCACAGTTAGTCCCAAAGTGGGCGACATGGGATGTGTTCGACGATTTAGAAAAAAAGGGATTGATCATGTATGGACAGATGACTGCCGGATCATGGATATACATTGGTTCGCAGGGAATCGTACAAGGAACGTATGAGACATTCAATGCTGTAGCGGATAAACATTTTGGAGGTTCATTGAAAGGGCGACTCTGTGTAACAGCGGGCTTAGGAGGAATGGGTGGTGCGCAGCCGTTAGCAATTACGATGGCCGACGGAGTATGTTTAGCTGCGGAGGTTGAAGAGTGGCGAGCGCAGAAGAGAGTGGAGACGAGATATCTGGATTATATTGAAAAAGATTTAGACAAAGCAATCGATATGGCTTTAGAATTTAAAGCACGAGGAGAAAATAAATCGATTGGAGTTATTTGTACGGCGGTAAAAATGCTCAAGAGAATGATTGAGAGAAATATTATTCCTGATGTCTTAACGGATCAAACTTCTGCTCATGATCCACTCGTTGGATATATACCAGAAGGCTTAAGTAATGAGGAAGCAAATGTTTTAAGAGAGGAAAATCAGCAAGCCTATATTAACATGGCTTATGATTCAATGGCAGAGCATGTGCGATTGATGTTAGATTTACAATCGAAAGGTGCGATAACATTTGACTACGGAAATAATTTGCGTGCACGCGCAGAAGAGCGTGGTGTAAAAAATGCATTTGATTTTCCAGGATTTGTCCCTGCTTATATTCGTCCACTTTTTTGTGAAGGTAAAGGACCTTTTAGATGGGCAGCTCTGAGTGGTGATCCGAAAGACATAGAAGAAACCGACAAAGTTATTTTAGAATTATTTCCAGAGAACAAATCATTGCATCGATGGATGAAGATGGCAAAGGAGCGAATTGCATTTCAGGGATTACCAGCAAGAATTTGTTGGCTGGGAATGGGAGAGAGAGAGAAAGCCGGATTAGCGTTTAACGAATTAGTTAAATCTGGGAAAGTGAAAGCTCCAATTGTCATTGGTCGCGATCATTTGGACACAGGCTCTGTCGCTTCTCCTAATAGAGAAACAGAAGCAATGCTCGATGGAAGTGATGCTATAGCAGACTGGCCAATATTGAATGCATTAATAAACACAGCAGGCGGAGCAAGTTGGGTTTCGTTGCATCATGGTGGTGGTGTCGGGATGGGTTATAGCATTCATAGTGGAATGGTCATTGTGGCCGATGGAACAGAAGATGCTGCACGACGTTTGAAGCGCGTCCTTCATAATGATCCAGCAATGGGAGTTATTCGACATGCAGATGCTGGTTATGACATAGCGAAAGATACTGCTAGAAAATTTCGTTTAAACTTAAAAGACAGATTGAAATAATTTATTTAACAGTTAGAATTTTGTCAATTTGCTTTTATAAAACTATCTTGTGTAGATGAAAAATACTATTGGAGGAAAAATAATTATATTTTTATTAGTATGTTCAACTGTTTTTATTTCTTGTCAAAAGAGTAACGATGTAGGTGTCTCCACCCTAGACAGAGATCAGTTTTTAGGAACATGGTATGGTACAACATCTGGAAGTGGAGGACAACGATCATTTACTTTAACAATTACTGCTAGTAATAGTGCTTCAGATCAAATATTGCTTCGAGATTTTGATGGAGCGGGATCGACTGCCTACATCGCAGCTACGGTAAGTGGAAGTTCGTTTACGATGACTAGTACACTAATTGGTAGTGACCGTTATGATGGAACAGGAAGTCTTTCGAGCGGAACAATGTCATTTACTTTTTCGATAGATGACGGACAAGGAATTGAAAATAGAACAGGAACAGCGCATAAATAGATTGAGAATTGAGAATTGATGA
>JANLRG010000453.1:0-1113 GCA_031361545.1 Bacteroidota bacterium | reverse complement strand
CATACAGCAATATAGACAAGTTATCAATTTTGAAAAGAGCTTGCGCCGTGCCCAAAAGGAAAAACGAAAAGAAAGCCAAAGACAGAAACAACAAGCCCACCGTGTTGTGTTTTTTAACGCCGACATTCGTAGCCGTTAATTTGTAGAAATAAAAAAGCACGATAAAAACGAATAGACAAAACAAAGAAAGCAGTATCTGCTTAATGGCATCGTCGTATTGCGCATTTGAAAACAAATTGTCTGAAAAGCCTTTTTCCATGAGCGAGGTATTGATGGTTAACAAAATAAATTAAAAGTTGTGTGCTTCGGTTATCATTTATGGTCGGTCGGTTTTATCTAAAATATTGATGGCTTCATTATCTTCATATTGCACCATCAGAGCACGCAATTCTTTTTTCAATTGAGCAACCAAAGGCTTGTTCTTTGGATGATTATACACATTTTTCAATTCATTGGGGTCATTTTTTAAATCTATCAACTCCCAAGAACTGCCGTTACCATAGAAATGAATGAGTTTATACCGCTCTGTTCTAATACCAAAATGTGGCATGACGCGATGGGCATCGGGGTATTCGTAGTAGTGATAATACATGGATTTACGCCAGTTCTGAGGTTTTTTACCTTGATTGACTAACGGCATAACGGATTTTCCTTGCATATCCGAAGGAATGGGTACTCCTGCAATATTTAAAATAGTGGGCGCAAAATCAATATTCACCACCATATCATTCACCACCGTATTGGGTTTTACAACTTTAGGATACCGCATAATAAAAGGCATGTGGAGCGACTGTTCGTACATAAATCGCTTGTCAAACCAGCCATGTTCACCTAAATAAAAACCTTGATCGGAGGAATAAATAATAATTGTATTGTCAGCCAAACCTGTTTTATCCAAATAATCCAAAACACGCCCAATATTGCGGTCGAGGGATAATATACAACCCATATAATCGTGCATATATCTTTGATATTTCCAAAGGGCTATTTCACGGCGCGTCATTTTAGTCGTATCTAATTTGGCATTTTCAGGCTCATAATAAGCATCCCATGCTTCTTTTTGAGATTTCGTCATGCGGGTCATAATGCCCGTTTCATTAGCTTTGACTTTCA
>JANLRG010000434.1:0-5804 GCA_031361545.1 Bacteroidota bacterium | reverse complement strand
ACATTTACTTCATTACTTGAAATAATTTCTTCCAACTTAGACAATCCTATTTTAATTTCCTCTGCATGAATTAAGGTTCGAAGTTCACTTTCTAAATCAGATTTTTTTTCATTCTCATTTAAACCAGCTTCCTCCATTTCTTTGAACTGAAAATTAATATAATCTTGTTCAGACTTTGCTTTTGCCTCTTCAAGTTTTATTTGCTCAAGCTTTTTAAGTATTTCTTTATATCGAACGTAATTAATTTTGTATTCACTTAAAGCAGAAAAATTACCTGCAAAGGAATCTACTAGAGAAAGTTGAAATGCAGAGTGGTTTAACAATAATGTTTCGTGTTGCGAATGAATGTCAACTATTAAATCTCCCAATTCTTTTAATTGAGAAATATTAACTGGCGTATCGTTAATAAATGCCCTTGACTTTCCTTCCTTAGAAATTTCTCGTCTTATTATAATCCTAGTTTCGACATCCAAATCATGTGAAGTGAAAAAATCAGAAATAATTTTATTAGCCGAATCAAATTCACCTTCTATAATACACTTTTGAGTCTTGTCTAACAAAGAAGTGGAATCTGCCCGTTGACCAAGTAACAAACCAAGAGCACCAAGAATAATTGACTTTCCCGCTCCAGTTTCCCCAGTTATAATATTCAAACTTTTGCCAAAATGCAATTGAAGATCGTCAATCAATGCATAATTTTTTACTTTTAAAGAAATTAACATAAAATTACTACTTTGATGATTTGAGCATATTTAATTTCAAAATACTTTTACGGAACATAATTTTTTTATTTCCTTTCAATAATTTTATATCCTGCTGGCACTCTAAATAGAGAATCAGACAACGATTCTTTAACTTCCACTTTTTTCGCACTCACTTTAAAATTTTTATTGAAATCATCATGAAATTGGTATTGCATTAACATTCCGTTAATTCCTGGTAGGATATTTTCGAATGAGTTTTTACATTTGATTTCACTACTAAACCAAACCTCCTCTTCAGAAGCAATATTCATGTCTTGCCGCTTCACTAAAGCTTTGTAGCAATTAAAACCTGCAATCAATTTAAAATCTCTTGTTACTGTAACTATTGGTTTTGGTATTCCAGTATTTCTTGAAGTATTAATTGATGAATTAATTTTCTCAGCAACTTTTTTATTTTTTTGACTTGATAATATATAACCTGATTGAGAAAGATTATCAGAAATAATTATTCTAGTTTCTTGCTGATATTTTATTTCAATTCTACTCATGTCGTTCTTGCCATACAAATTAAATTCTAAAGGTCTATTCGTTTTAGAAAGGAAACTTGATGAATCTATTTCAAATTCAACTTTCACACAAGTGATAGAATGCTTAGAATTTTGAGCTTTACAAAAGGAGGTTATACCTAGTAAAACAAAACAGAAAACTTTTTTCATGAATGAGTCTTATTTCAGGTTGGCAACAAATGTACAGAATCAATCTTTATAACTAAACATCATATAATAGGTGTTTTAAACTCCAAGTTTGTGTAAGGGCTTGCTCAAAATAATCTCCCTCTAGGTAGGCAAGAATCGAATAAAATCAACGCTTTAGAGTTAAATAACAGATAACTACTCTTGAAAAAATTGTTCATATCTTTTAAATACTGATAGAGTTAATTGTTTCAGGTAAATCTAACTTTAAACCACAATAAAATAAAGTATTGCTATGGCTAACAGGCTTAAAAACGAAGATGAGGAAGTAGTAAAAGAGAAAAGAGAACGTTCTAAAAAGAAAAAAAATAATCCAAGTTTAGCAGATAGATTTTCTAAAATTCGTTTTTTCTTTCAGGATGAAAGAACGCATAAGGTTTTCGGTTTGTTTTTATTAATGACTTCCTTTTTTCTGATCATAGCTTTTATTTCGAATCTCTTTACTTGGAAAAATGATCAGGCAATTGCTGGCGTAACATCATTGTGGACATTGTTAATTTCAGAATTAAAAGTTGAAAACTGGCTAGGAAAATTTGGTGCTTTTACAGCAATGAAATTTGAAAATCAATGGTTTGGAATTTGCGCATTTTTTATTCCATTTATTATTGTTCTCGCTGGAATAAAAATTGTTTGGGAAGTTACATTACTTCCGTTTGGTAAAACAATTAGTTATTCATTATTCTCTATCATTTGGATTTCAACTTTTTTAGGATATATTTTTCATAATGATTCGGATTTACTTGTACTTGCTGGTGGATACGGCTATCGGATGAGTCAGAGTTTAAATTCTATCATTGGATTTATAGGAACAGGCACTTTACTTTTATTTTCCATCGTCGGATTTTTAGTAGCTGTATTCAACATTCCGCTGAAAAGAAAATTAGAAGATGGCTTAGCCCCTTTATCAGAATTAAGCAGTGATGTTACTGAAGAGGAAGAACCAATAAAAGATAATCGCGAGAAAAAAAATCGTGCAGGCAGTGTTGTCGAACTTCACCTTGGTCACGAAGAGGAAGAAGAGAATGAATTAGAAGATTTACACGATGGCGATTTCATCGACTTAGATCAGGAAGAAGATGATGATTTAGTTGATGAACAGCTTGAAGTAGCTCCGATGGAATTAGGAACAGATGAATTAGTTCTCATTCCAAATGTAACTTCAACCAAGAGTGTAATTAGCGCTGATGGAAATCTTCAATTAGAAGTAGAAGAAATCCCCGAAGACCATCCAGTAGTTGATGAAACAGAAGAGCTGGCTCATGCTGTGGGAGATTATGATCCGACCTTAGATTTACCTTCATATAAATATCCTACTCTTGATTTATTAGAGAATTACGGTGACAAAAAAATTGAAGTAAATAAAGAGGAACTTGAAGCAAATAAAAACAAAATTGTTGAGACGTTAAGTCATTACAACATTAGTATTGATAAAATCAAGGCCACAATTGGACCTACGGTTACTTTATTTGAGATAGTACCTCAGGCGGGCATACGAATTTCAAAAATTAAAAATTTGGAAGACGACATAGCGCTTTCATTAGCAGCGCTCGGTATTCGGATCATTGCTCCTATTCCAGGGAAAGGAACAATAGGAATAGAAGTTCCCAATCTAAAACCTGAAGTTGTTCCAATGAAATCAGTTCTTGGTTCAGAAAAATTTGTCAATTCAGATTTTGAATTACCAATAGCTTTAGGAAAGTCAATTAGTAATGAAGTTTTTGTTGCCGATCTTACGAAGATGCCACACTTGTTGATGGCTGGAGCTACAGGCCAAGGAAAATCGGTTGGCTTAAATGCAATTCTTGTTTCACTGCTTTATA
Organism: Bacteroidota bacterium; assembly: GCA_031361545.1. Taxonomy (GTDB): domain Bacteria; phylum Bacteroidota; class Bacteroidia; order AKYH767-A; family 2013-40CM-41-45; genus JADKIH01. Next base: position 2,528 of record JANLRG010000434.1, on the reverse strand, counting down.
AAAAACATCCTGCTCAAGTCAAATTTGTTTTGGTTGATCCAAAGAAAGTAGAATTGACATTATTCAAAACAATAGAGCGACATTTCCTTGCGAAATTACCTGGAGAAGCTGAGGCAATAATTACTGACACTAAAAAGGTAATCAATACGCTGAATTCATTGTGTATGGAAATGGATCAACGGTATGAATTATTGAAAGATGCGCAAGTAAGAAATATCAAGGAGTATAATGCGAAATTTATTGCCCGAAGGCTAAATCCCAATAATGGTCATAAATTTTTACCATATATTATTTTAGTTGTTGATGAGTTTGCCGATTTAATTATGACGGCAGGTAAAGAAGTCGAAACACCCATCGCACGTTTAGCTCAATTAGCCAGAGCCATAGGAATCCATTTGATCATTGCAACTCAAAGGCCATCAGTAAATATTATCACTGGTACGATTAAAGCAAACTTTCCAGCAAGAATAGCATTTAGAGTAACTTCAAAAATAGATTCAAGAACAATTCTTGATATGGGAGGCGCTGACCAACTAATTGGTCGTGGTGACATGCTTTTCTCAACGGGTGCAGATCTAATCCGATTACAATGTGCATTTGTTGATACACCAGAAGTTGAAAAAGTAACTGACTTTATTGGCAATCAGAGAGGCTATTCAGACGCACATTTACTTCCCGAGTTTCTTGATGAAACCGGCGAAGGAAGTAGATCGGATATCAATATGGATGACAGAGATCCTTTATTTGAGGAAGCTGCACAATTGATAGTTCAACATCAACAGGGATCCGCTTCATTGCTTCAGAGAAGATTGAAACTTGGTTATAATAGAGCTGGCAGAATTATCGATCAATTGGAGGCTGCCAAAATTATTGGGCCTTTTGAAGGCTCAAAAGCTAGAGAAGTTCTGATTAAAGACCCAATGAGCTTAGAACATATCTTGTCAGGTCTGAAAAACAGAGTAAATTAATTTAATTCAGCAGGTAATGACATTCAAAGGAGATGAATTTCATCTCCTTTTTTATTGGAATGCTTTTTGTTAAAACCACTGAAAGACGTAAATTTACAATCTCTAATTATTAACCCCTATGATCAAATCAAAACTCTTTATTTTCATGTTGCTCTTATTTCCAATACTTGGGTTCGCACAAAAGGATCCTAAGGCCCAAGAGATCTTAAAATCAGTCAGTACAAAATTCAAATCTTTTAAGTCGTATAAAGCAAATTTTTCGATTGTAATTGAAAATGGAAAAGACAAATCGAAAGAAGTTCAAAAAGGTATCATTTATATCAAAGGAAATAAGTACCGTTTGGAAATTGCAGGTCAGGATGTAATTAGTGATGGGATAACTCGCTGGACTTATGTAAAGGATGCAAATGAGATACAGATTGATAAACAGAGAGTCGACGAAAACGCCATTTCACCTACTAATATATTTACCATTTATGAAAAAGGCTGGTCATCAAAATTTATGGGTGATTCAAAGGATAAAAGCAAAACCTATTCACTTATTGAATTGATTCCAGGTGAAGGAAAAAATAAAAATATATTAAAAATAAAATTAACAGTTAAAAAATCTGATAAGTCGATTTACTCTGCTAAGGTGCTAGAGAAAAACGGAGGCACGCAAACAATAAATGTAGAAAAAGTTTCTCCTGAAGGTGCTGCAGATGACAATATATTTGTTTTTAATAAAACTAAATATCCAGGAGCAGACATTGTTGATTTGCGTTAAAGACCAACCTGAGACACTATAATGGCTTGAGTTATTATTCACCCCTTAAAAAGACAAAACCAAATAATAAAATGAAAAAAATTTACTTTCTATTAATGATGTGTTTGCCAGTATGTGTTAATGCACAAACGCTTTCATTTTCTGATTTACCCTCTGTTGGTAGCGGATGGATTATGGGAGATGATACTTTATATAGCCAAACTATTCCATCAGGAGGCACAGGACAAATCTGGGATTATAGTTCACTTATCAATTCTTTTCCGGACACAATGGGCTTTATATCGGTGACAGGAACACCTTATACAGCTTCCTTTCCTACTTCCAATTTAGCCGGTCTTGATTTATCTACAACAACTTATTCATATTTTACTGCCAACAATACAGGTTTGTATTTGGATGGAATTGCAAATAGCACCAATGCATTTGCATTCAGCCCTTCGCGCTTATACTTCCCCGTTCCCTTTGCTTATGGTAATACTCGCAACACATTTTCTAGAATACAGATTGATACCGTTTATCAGGGAAATAACGTTAGAGTTATTTCAAGGACAAATTCCATTTTTGAAGCTGATGGCACAGGAACTTTAATTTTGCCATCTGGAACATTTAGTAACGTACTAAGAATAAAAGAAACAGCTCTGACTTACGATTCAATATTAGTAAACGTAGCCGGTTTTTATGTTCCAGTTTCAAATGCCGCTTCACAGATAAGTTCATTTAATTTTTTACATCCTGGCAATTCAGTTGTTTTAATCATGAGTTTAGATGGTGATAGCTTAGGAACAATGGCTAAC
>JANLRG010000432.1:0-4499 GCA_031361545.1 Bacteroidota bacterium | reverse complement strand
CAAAACTTCGCTTCTTTGGAAGATGATTCAAATGAAAGAAATGTTTATGCAGAAGGATTAATGATTGCCTATGAAATGAAAGGCAAATATTATGGTGTATCTCAAAATATAGATAGCAGCTTCACTGGTTATGTAATTAGTAAATCAACATTAGACAAAACTCTAGTCTTTGAAGCTGAAAAAAGTAATTTTAAAATTTATAAATGGTGAGATAGTGGTTCAGATTTTTTAATAAAAAACATTTCTGTCAAAGTAGTATTATTTGGTTTTTCTTTAGTCCGCCTTCAAAATTTATTTTATGAAACGATTAAAATATTTCTATTTAATTATTGTTAATCAGAATTACAAAAAACTCATAATAAAAATTGAGTTTAAAAATTGAGAATAAAAATTCGTTCAGTAACAAAAGTAGGGAACGAAATCTTTGGTAATTCCCCTAGCTCATTTTTTTATTATTGTAAATGTCAAATTGTAAACACCAAAATTTGTGATAACATTCGCAAGATAAATTCCATCTATAAAATTACTCACATCAACTGTGTTTTCTTTGGGGTTCACGAAGGATGAGATTCGTTTTTCATCAAAGGAGTACACATTGATTTGATTGACATCCTTTGCCGCAATTCCATTAATAGAAAAATACGTGTTGCCTGGATAGGGATACAGGTTAATTTGCTTTGTTTTTATTTCTGTTTATCTATCACTCTATAGATTTCAAAAAAGATTGATAAATATAATCAGCAATCTTCGGAAAATTTTGATCAATGATTTGATTTACATTATTGTTGTTGGAAGGAAAATGAACAACAGCAACATCGCCATATAATTCTTGGCCTCGCTTATTGTAAATTGTATAGTGAATTTTTAAATCTCGTCGATAGATTTTCAATGCCAAATCAATGCAATCGTCAAAGTGAGTTTTGATGTCTAATTCATTAAGAAGAATAAAATAGTCGGCACCATATTTTTTAGCGTAGTCAGGCAAAAGCTGCGGATCTCTGACAGCTCCGTTAATATATGTTTTGTCTATCTCTTTTTGTTTGGTCTTTTTACCTTTAATCGTGGTGTCAACAACAGCAAATCGTTTTGGATTTTTTATCGGCGAAGTACTGTCTTGTTCGAAAGCAATACTATGATATAACATTTCATAATCTTTTTCACTTCTGGAAACAAATCCCTCATCGGGAACTCTTGCATCATAAACTTCTGCAAATTGCTGATTCAGCTTTTTAACAATTCCCGTTCGAAATGCAACTCTCACATCGTTGATGTTCATTTCTGATTCTTCAGAAATATCTTGATCCGCATCTGATAAATGCATAGCAGGCATATAGGGTATTACAAGTATCGTTGGTTTTGTTGGAACAGGTTGTTCAGTTGATTGAGCAATACAAATTGAATGGAGAGCGAAGAGACTAATGAAGATTATATTTTTCATCACGATTATTTTGCTGATGATACGTGATGGAGAAAGAAATGTTTAAATAGTAGAAACAAAAAAACCGTTGACTTATCAAGACAACGGTTTTAAGATTTTTATTTATTTTTTAGTTTAAAAAATGTTTCCAGATATCATTTCCAACAGTAAATAACATCAAAGAAAGAAGGATAACCATTCCTGTTACCTGAGCTCTTTCCATAAATTTATCGGAGAGTTTTCTTCCTGTAATCGATTCGATCAGTAGAAAAACAACATGTCCGCCATCTAAAGCTGGTATAGGTAAAATGTTCATGAAAGCAAGAACCATCGATAACAATCCTGTAATTGTCCAGAATCTTCTCCACTCCCAAACTCCACCATAAATTGTAGCGATACCAATTGGTCCTTGTAACGAATCACTTGCTTTTTCTTTTCCTTTAAATATTTGTTTTAGTCCTTTGATATTAGAAACGATGGCTTCTTTTGCATCGCTTGTGCCAAACATCAAAGCTGAACCCAAAGTATATTTCGTCATCGGATAAGTTCCGTATTCATTGTGGAAGCGGACACCAATTAATCCAGAATCGTTTACAACTGGTTGAAACATTGTCGTGTCAGCGCCTCTAACTATTTGCACGGAGATTGGTTTGCCTTTATTTTCTGCAATAATTTTTCTGCAACCATCCATAGAAAATATTCTCGCTCCGTTAATACTGAGGATACGATCATTCATGTGCATGCCAGAAGCTTCAGCAGGTTTATCTTTAATGATACTGTCTATTTGTAAAAATGCTGAATAAGGCGCAATGAAATTTCCTTTTCCAGCTTTTATTGTTTCTCTGTAAAATCCATCTGGCACTTGAAGTGTTATTTCTTTTCCATCACGTAGCACTGTAACATTTTCACCTAAAATTAAACGGGAAGAAAGTAAATCGTCAAATCTCTCAAAAGGTTTTCCATCAATAGCAATAATCTTATCGTGATTTTGCAAACCCATTTTTTGTCCGAGTTCGTACGAGTAAATACCATCGGTTACACTATCGTTTGACAAATATTGTTTGTCATATTTTACAAGAGTCATTGTATAGATAGCGATTCCAAGAAGCACATTCATGGTTACGCCACCTAACATTACGATTAGTCGTTGCCAAGCTGGTTTACTTCTGAACTCCCAAGGTTGAGCTGGTTGTTTCAATTTTTCAGTATCCATACTTTCGTCGATCATTCCGGCGATTTTTACGTAACCGCCAAGAGGTAGCCAGCCGATACCGTATTCCGTTTCTCCGCGACGAATGCTGAAAAATTTAAATCCCCATGCGTCAAAAAACAGATAAAATTTTTCGACACGGATTCCGAAGGCACGAGCTGCGAGAAAATGTCCGAGTTCGTGAAGAGTTACTAATATTGCGAGGCCCAGAATTAACTGAGCAGCCATGATTAAACCTGACATTTAAATTGATTGAAGATTAATATTGGTTAAACTAATGTGTTTTATTATTAAAGGGTGTCTGATTGGGAACGGACATTGTACTTAAGAATTGTTACGCAGGTAAAAATTCAAGTGCCATTCTACGTGTTTCTTGATCAGTCGTTACATAATCTTCATAAGCAGGTGCAGCAACAAATGACATTTTACTCATGCAACTTTCTATCAAATCGCTCATTTCTAAAAAACCTATTTGATCTTTCAAGAAAGCAGCAACGGCAATCTCATTGGCGGCATTGATAATACACGGCATATTACCGCCTTTGATCATTGCCTCAATTGCCAATGCAAGATTACGAAAAGTTTCTGTATCAGGCGATTCGAACGTTAATGAAGGATATTTTAAGAAGTCAAATCTTTGAAAAGACGATTTTAATCGTTTTGGATAGCCCAACGCATATTGAATCGGAAGTTTCATATCAGGCAGACCCATCTGGGCTTTCATGGATCCATCTTCAAACTGAACGATGCTGTGTATGATGCTTTGAGGATGAACGATAACATCTATCTGATCAGGCTCCAGTCCAAATAGCCAACGAGCTTCAATCATTTCTAAACCTTTGTTCATGAGTGAGGCAGAGTCAATCGTGATTTTAGCGCCCATGTCCCAATTGGGATGCTTCAACGCTTGTTCTTTTTTCACCGACGTTAAAAACTCCCGATCTTTACTTCTGAACGGTCCACCAGAGGCTGTCAAATAAATTTTCTCCACCTGATTATTTCCTTCGCCTACTAAACATTGAAAAATTGCTGAGTGCTCAGAATCGACAGGGAAAATGTTTTTGTTATTTTCTTTTGCAAGTTGCATGATTAGTTCTCCCGCAACAACCAATGTTTCTTTATTTGCTAATGCAATATCTTTTCCGCTTTTCAATGCATTCAAAGTTGGTTTCAGTCCGGCATAACCAACGAGTGCAGTTAAAACCATATCAACAGAATCTTTCTGAACAACTTCAGCCAATGCATCTGATCCGCCATAAACTTTTATGGATGTTTCTCTTAGACCATCTCGAACAACTTGTACTTTGCTTTCATCGGCAATCACAACTGTATCTGGTCGAAACTCTTCTGCTTGACGAATTAATAAAGCGGCATTGCTATTCGATGTAAGGACGGAAACATTAAAATGATCGGATTGTTCTCGGATAACATCGAGTGCTTGAGTACCTATACTTCCTGTTGAACCGAGTATGGCTATGTTTTTAAACGCTGACATAATTAGAAGGCGAAGTTACTCAAATATATTGCTGGTTAAGCGGTTTTAATGACTTCTTCCAAGCTCAATTTTATGATCAAAATTCTGTTTCCCAAATAACTTTAGAATACTCATCTTTCATTGCGTCTTATATTCTGAATGACGACATTATTGACAAATAATTTTATTGGATGAATTTATTGGATGAATTTATTGAATGAACTTATTGGATAAACATATTGGAATGAATTTATTGGATAAACTTATTGGATAAACTTATTGGATAAACTTATTGGATAAACTTTTTGGAATGAACTTATTGGATAAACTTTTTGGAATGAATTTATTGAATGAACTTATTGGATGAATTTATTGGATGAATTTATTGGATGAATTTA
>JANLRG010000411.1:0-4793 GCA_031361545.1 Bacteroidota bacterium | reverse complement strand
CAATGTCGCGCTTTTTTGACTTCTCAGTAGCCACCATTTTCTTTTCTTGTCCACCAACCCATCCGGCTTTCTGAGCGATTATTACTAGTACAATTAATGCCACAACGGTAATAATTAACCATTTCATCAAACTATTTTTTTTACTTTTCATAAAAGATTAATTAAAAGGTAAGAGGTGTACCCAGATAGAAATCAATAATTTTTAATCGGAATATATAATCATATTTAGCTTGAAGCAAATCTGCTTGTGCTTTTGCTAAATTATTTTTTGCCAACAAATAATCATAACTTGAAATTAATCCTAAATCTATTCGCTGTTGATTATAATTCAATGTTTCATTTAGAGCTTCAACATTATGTTTTCCTGCCTCATATTTTTTGAATGACGAAGAAGCATCGGTCACAGCTTGTTGAACACTTTTATATAAATTCTTTTTATTCAGATCGTGGTTTAACTTCGTAATTTCATAATTTAATTTGGCTCTCTTTACATTTGTTCTAGTTGACAAGCCATTAAATATCGGCACTTGCAAAGACAGTCCGATCGACTTTCCTAAATTATTATCTAGTTGGTCTTTGAAGGGAGTCTCCTTAAAAACGGGAGTTACATTTGGAGTTACTGTGTAAACAGTTTCCCCAGATTGTGTATAGCCACTCACAATAGAATTTGGTGGTCCATAAATATAATTGACAAGAGACTGGCTAGAGTTAGAATAATTAGTACTTAACGAACCACTACCATAAATACGAGGAGAATAACCACCGCGCGCTATTGCAATACTCTTCTCTGCACTTGCTAATTTGAATTCAGAACTTTTAATTTCCGGTTGATTAGAAAGCGCTTTTGAATAAATAGCTTGAATATTAAATTTGGTGACATCGATTTCAGGCACAAGAATTTCGGGTTGTGCAATAGAAAAATTTTGAACAGAATCTAATTCTAGCAGCTGCGTTAGACTTAGTAAGGATGCATCGTATTGTGCTTGAGCTTGGACAAGGCGAACTTCATCTGTTGAGAATTGAGATTCAAGATCTAAAAAGTTCCCTTTATTCACTGATCCTAAATCATACATTCTTTTAATTCGGTCGCGCTGAACATGCGTTGCCTCCAATTGATCAGAAGTTGATTTTAATAATTCTTGATTGTATAAAACCTGCAAATAATAGTTGACAACATTCAGGGAAACATCGTTATTGATTTTCTTCAAATCATTTTGTGAAGCTAAATAATTAAGTTTACTCTGCTTTAATGTATTTTGAATGATAAAACCTTCAAAGATTGCAACAGAACTGCTAAGTGAAAAAGAGTTAGATCGAACTTGTTGAGTAGTGAATGTATTAGTATAAGGATCAATGCTTCTTCCGTAATAATAATTTTGAGAAGCATTTCCATTCAGACTTGGAAATAAAGAAGCGGTGTTTTGATCAACTGATGCTTTGTTGATTTCATTGCTCAATGTAGATTGCTTGATACTTATATTATAATCGAGAGCTCGTTGAATACATTGTTGCAACGTCCAGGTTGATTGCGCATTCAAATTAAGATTCGCCACTATGATGGCGATAAAAAAGAAGCAGCGTTTAGTATTCATAAAAATTGTTTTCAAGAGTCACGCGAAATTATAATAAATCCGTTTACTAATGCACCCATTAACCAAGATTAACGATTATTTTTATTCATTTTCAATGTGAATTGAACTAAAAAAATGATTTGTTGAGTTTATTCTTTTGGAGCAACTTCAGAATTAAATAAGTTCAAGACTTACTTTCATGATCTGGCCCATATTTTTACATTTTTTAAATTTATCTGTTTTATAATGATCCGCCAATTCATCTTTCAATTGTAAGACTTTCTCTTTCTGACTTAATTCTTCTCCGACCATAACATCTAGAAGTGAAGCTAACCTAAACCTTGCTGTCTTCATCCTTTTCGAAATCAAGGTACGCTCTTCTTGCTGATATTGCTTCACAGTTTCAGCATTGATGTATTTCGTACATAACTCGACATAAGGATTATTCTCTTTAAAGTATTGTGGTAAATACAAGGTCTTTTTTCCTTCATAACATTGCTGATCAAAATCTATAGCACGAAAGCGAAACTGTGTATCGTCGAAATCGGCAGTCATGTCGATAATAAAATTATACGACCTCATATCACCGAGTAGTCTGACGAAACACCGTTCATTAAATTTTATAAACTCTTTTGCAAGTCTGGTATGATTGACAGCGAGATCACGCAAATTATTTTCGATAAATTGATCACCTGGAATTCCGATGATGTGTTCCTCAACTAAGGTATCAGCATTTACCATGTAATTAATACGATTTGGAGAAAGCAAATCTTCTAACTCTAAGCCATACACTCTGGACGCATCCGCCAGCTTCACATAAAAATAATCGTAATTATCGTTGTACTGATTTTTAATTCGAATTCTAAACGGACGAGAATTTCCGAAGGGACAATAATCAATTCGATCGACATACAAATGTTCCATCATAGACATATTGCCTTCAACTTTCATCATTGCATAAGTCATGACTAACCGTCGATTCAGTTCTTCTGTTTCATTGGGGGTATAAAAAACTGTTTCCCAAAGAGTGTCTTTTCCCGCCTTATTTGAAAGAGGCATATTATAATTGTATCGAAGTAAATCTTGATACACAAATGGCAACTCTTCGGTCCGACCGAAATCATCGAGATAAATGAAAAGCTCTTCGCTGATACGGTAACTTTTCTTCTTTTTAGAAATACTATTCATTACTACAAAAATACTATTAAGAAGCCATCGCCAATAACAGATTTTTCAGGAATGATTAACAATCAAAACTGACAACCTCACCGCGAGAGTTGGGTTTATTCCAAAATAAAAGGCCGAACTATTCAGTTCGGCCATTAGCAATGTAGATGTGTGTGAAAATTATTGTTTAATGATTTTCCCAGTTTTAAATCCACCTTTGGCACTTCTTATTTCATAGAAATAAGTTCCTTTGGCTAAACCTTCAGTATTTACAGAGTGTGACTCTACAAATTTCTCTTTTATCAATTGTCGTGAAGTCAAATCAAAAATGATTAATTCTTTTTCATCGGTATTAATTGTACGGATTGATAATTCTGCGTTGAATGGATTTGGCGAAAGCATTAACTGCTCTTTGAAAGCATCTAATTCATTAACAGAAGTCACCAATACATTCGGAGAAGCTCCCTGACAACCTAGACTGTCGGTTACAACTGCATAATATTCTCCGGGAATTGTCGCAACATAATAACTTAATAGTGCGCCAGGAATAATTCCATCTGTCACACTCCACCATTGAAATGAATTTCCATCTCCAGTAGCATAGAGCGTATCATTTGACTGTGTCACTACAACATTCGGTGTTTGATATTCATGAACAAAACCTGGTAAAAATAAAGTATCGCAACCATTGGCATTACACGTTACGAGTGTTACATCAAATTGTCCGAAGTTGGCATAGTAAATTCCTGTTGGATTTTGTGCTGTGGAAGTTGAAGGCAAAGCTCCTTGAAAAGTCCAGTTCCATGAAGTAGGGCTATTAGTAGAAAGATCGTAAAAGTTAACTGATTTTTTTCCGCAGAAACTAGAATCACTACAAGAGATATTAGCTACAGGAAAAATCGGTGCGCATACAGGAACAGAAGGATCAAGTTCAACAGCTGTGTATAAACGCACATTGTCCACCATCACTTCTGTGCAGGTTGAACACATGTGTCCCCAATTAGTAAATTTGATTGTATGGCTTGCAGACGTAGCAGCAAATTCGATTACATAAACAGTTCCCGTTGATCCTAGCGGTGTAGGTTTGCATTTCAAAAAAGTATTTCCAAATCCAATATTGATAGCGAAAATTCCGGGGTCAGGAAAACCACTTTCACCTCCTACCCAAAACTCTAATTCATAAATAGAACCTGGAGTTAAGCCATACACAGTTTGAACTAAGCTAACACCATTTACTCCACCGTAATTCGGTTCACTTAATGGAAAGCCACTACCAGCACTGCTATTTAAAGTGACACATTGTGAATCTGTCACACACGATATATCATTCGGACTTGTTGAACACGCTTGACAATACCAGTTACCCATATAAACCGCAATCAATCCATCGGGAACTGTAGTGTTACTACTACTTTGTGTAGAGGCATACGTATTGGTGCCGCCATTAGTACACATCCAATGCTGAAGATTACAACCGTAGCTGGTAGAATTTGGACAATAGTATTGAAAAGTCGAACACCCATTTTCAAAACTTCCATTCTTCACTAAATTATTTACTCCTGAACTGATAGAGTCATTCGAATTAAAACAACGAATGCAAATTATTTGTGCGTGCGAAAAGTTAACTAAGAGTATTCCCGTAAATAGGGCGAGAAATAATTTTTTCATAGATTGGTATGTAAAGGGTTTGTGATAATTGACTAAATATAAATATTTTTCTTGATTGGAGAATAAATAATTTGGCGAAGTAGAAACTTAATCAAAATGCTTATGCACAATCATTTTTGTATCGAAAAAATTGAATAAAAAAGGCGAGAATGATTATTCTCGCCTTTAATTCTATTATTGAATCATTTATTGTTTTATAATTTTTCCTGTTTTAAATCCGCCTTTGGCACTTCTGATTTCATAGAAATAAGTTCCTTTGGCTAAACCCTCAGTATTTACAGAGTGTGACTCTACAAATTTCTCTTTTATCAATTGTCGTGAAGTCAAATCAAAAATGATTAATTCTTTTTCATCGGTATTAATTGTACGGATTGATAATTCTGCGTT
>JANLRG010000409.1:0-1377 GCA_031361545.1 Bacteroidota bacterium | reverse complement strand
ACGGAAGATGTGGATTTGATTTTTCTATACGTCACCACTTATGCCTTGTCTTCTACCGTTTTACCTGTTGTGCAAAGGGCGAATGTGCCTGTTATCATCCTCAATTTAGCCCCCGAAGCCGCTATTGATTATGCTCATTTTAATAAAATGGCTGACCGTACACAAATGACAGGCGAGTGGTTGGCGCATTGTTCAGCTTGCCCTGTGCCTGAAATAGCCAATGTTTTTAACCGCGTAGGCATTAAATTTCATCAAATAACAGGGATGCTGCATGACGACCCCGAATGTTGGAATGAAGTAACAGAATGGATAGAAGCCGCTAAAGTCAAGCACATTATGGCATACAATCGCATGGGCGCAATGGGGCATTATTACAGTGGAATGCTCGATATTTATACAGATTTGACGCAACAATACGCCCATTTCGGCGGGCATATCGAACTCTTAGAAGTAGAAGAATTGGCAGCTTTTAGGCGTGAAATTACTGAGGGGGAGGTCAAAAATCGTTTAGCATTATTTGCTGACACCTTCGATATTCAAGATGATTGCCCTATAGAAGACTTAGAAAGTGCTGCAAAAACCTCTGTTGCCTTAGATAAATTGGTTAAAAAATACCAATTGGGTTCACTGGCATATTTTTACAAAGGCACTGGCATCGCTGAGAATGAGGAAGCCATTGCCTCCATTATTTTGGGTAATTCTTTACTCACGGCTAACGGCATTCCTGTAGCAGGTGAGTACGAAATTAAAAATGCCCAAGCCATGAAAATTATGGACAGCTTCGGCGTAGGTGGCTCATTTACAGAATATTACGCAATGGATTTTAAAGAAGATGTCATTTTGATGGGGCATGACGGACCCGGACACATCGCTATTGCCGAAGGTAAAACCAAAGTCCGCCCTTTAAAAGTCTTTCATGGCAAAGTCGGCAAAGGCGTATCTGTAGAAATGAGCGTTAAAAATGGGGCGGTTACTTTGCTTTCCGTCGTTGAAAAAAAAGGTGGTTTAATACTTTTGGTTGCCGAAGGTGAGTCAGTGGCTGGACCTATTTTAGAAATTGGGAATACAAACAGTCGCTATAAATTCTCTATCGGTGCAAGGCGATTTGTGAATGAATGGAATAGTCATGGACCCGCGCACCATTGTGCAGTGGGCGTGGGACATATTAGTTCCAAAATTCAAAAATTGGGAGCGTTGTTGAATATGGAAGTCGTGAAGGTTTGTTAATTGTCGTTTTTAACCCCATAAGCATATAAAAAATCAGTCGCATCAATAAAATCAGTGTCCATTGACTCTAATGTGAATTTTCATGCAATAAAACTCTTCCTTTTTGCAATGAAACAAACGCCCCATTATCAAAAACCTTCTGACCATTGA
>JANLRG010000302.1:0-5373 GCA_031361545.1 Bacteroidota bacterium | reverse complement strand
TGAATATACCTTTGACGAAATCAAAGGCGAAATAAGTTCTTTGACCTCTGCCTTTGAACTGAAAGGATTGAATGGAAATTCAGTTGTGAATACTTATTATGAGGAGAACGGAAAATTTGTTCGAATGATCTTAAAATGGGACATCCTTAAATTGCATCAAAAATTACCTTCAGCGTGGCTGGCTAAACCTTACAACTTAGTTACAAGCTTAATGCGTAATAAGCTGAAAGACAAGGTTGACCAAACTACAGCTATCACTACCAAAGATTTTCATTTACAAAACCAAGAACTCGATCAATGTTGGGATATCTACCTGACGGCCAATAAGAACTAATTTTGATTTAGGAAATCAAAGAACAGACTAAAAAGCCTCGAAGTTCCCAAAGAATTTCGAGGTTTTGTTTGTAAAAGTGAATCTATTCTTTACTTTTGCCATCCCAAAACTGTCCGATGGTGTAATGGTAACACAGCAGTTTTTGGTTCTGCTTTTCAAGGTTCGAATCCTTGTCGGACAACTTTTGCAAAACGCCCTTTGACAGCAATGTTAGAGGGCGTTTTAATTGAGATAGATTTACTAATTTATTTTAGAAGCAGGACACAGTTCTAACAATCAAATTCACTTTTCATAATTTTACATTCAGTTGGAAGGGTTTGACAGGGAATGATTCTCCTCTTTGATTTTTAGCAATCATATATTCAAAGAAGACAGTTCCGCCAGTCTGCATGTTTTGTATGGCTTTAATCATTTCTGGTGTCAATGAACCAGAAGTTTATTCTCAAAATAAATTAAATCGGCCCCCTTTTTAATTATGTTTAATTTAAATCTGGTAATCGTATAATTTGAGCTATCATTCGAAATGACCACTAATCCTTTTGAATCAAAAAATTCTTCTCGAATAATTTCACCTCCAGTCTTCCCTCCTATCATCAGTTGCGCATCTAGAAAATTGAGTTGGTCTTCTTTTTTGATTTTTGAACTTGAGCCGTTATCATAAACGGAAACATCTAGAAGAATATCATTGCAGTTTTTTTCATGGCACATTTATTAATATTTATCTTTCGTACACTTTTTATTTACTAGTTCATTAAGATCTATTAATTCAAAAAATATTTACACAAAAAAACTCCGGCTGTTTTCACAACCGGAGTTCAATTTTCTATTTACTATTTAAAATCATCTAATCAATAATAAATCGATCTGATTTATTGAGTTTCCCATCGACAATAATTTTATAAAAATATATCCCTCTCGAAAATCCATTTACATTGTAAATAATCGATTGAGAGTTTTCATTTTCACTATTCAAAATAGTTTTTCCTGTAATATCGAAAATCAACAATTGAATGGAGTGATAATTTTTATCAAAATCAAAGTGCAATTTATCAGTAGCTGGATTAGGGTAAACAGTTACAACTGGTTCACTGACTTCACCAATACCATTCACAATACTAGTTGGAATATAAGCCGATAAATTAAAGTAGTAGAGATAATTGCCCGAACCATTATTTTCATCGGTCACATAAATTTCATTATTACTAGTATAACTCAAACCTTCTTTTTGGCTCCAAGAACCTGCAACATTTATTTGAGTGTGGTTTCCTGCAAAGAAATTAGATCCAGGAAAATTTCTGAAAATATGAATGTGTGTATTAGACATCAAGATCATCGAATTTGCATCCGGACTAATATCTGCAGAGGTAATTCTATCATTCGTAAAAAATGAATCGACAAGCATTGCTGTATAAGTCCCCGGATTTTCAGGAAGTCGATACATCTTTGTATAACCTACTGCTGATCCATCTGTCTTAGTAAAGAGATAAATATTTCCATCATAATGAAAGAAAGATTCTACATCAAAATTCATCCACAGCGAGGGGAAAGATGTTTGATCAGAGAAAGTAAAGTTGATCGCCTGAGCAGTTGTTGTTGTAGTCGCAGAGTTAGGATAATTGATTCGATAGATTTTTAAATTAGTCCTGCTACAATTATTGTTTCCAAAATCGCCAATGTATAAGTAGTTTCTTGCGGCATCATGAGTTAAGTCTTCCCAATCATAGTTTGTAGCGCCACTAATAGTAATTGTTTGCTGTAAAGTTCCCGCAGTAGAAATTCTGTAAAGCCTATTGTCTCCATACCCATCGTTATGAGTCCAAAACGAAGCATTACCCGCGTAGTCAATCCCTGAACTCTCATCGACTATACCTGGCATTGAACCTTTTACAGTAGCAGAAATGGCAGAGGCATAATCAACCGATAAGGCAAACAAAAGGAAATATATAATCCTCAAAGGATTAAGCTTAAAAGTACTTCTCATTATTTTTAAAATTTGGGTGAAAGCTCAACCCTTTATTGAGCCTGCTCAAATTTAATGCGTCGTAAAGATAATAGTAATGCAATACAATGATTTCCTTACAATTAGATATTTCACTAAAATTCTATAAGTTCAGTTTCACTCCAAACAATATGTGATTGAGCGATGAAATCACCATTTTTATTTCTGATTGAAGTATGAAGATAGACGCTTAGTTCATTATTTTTTTACCTTCGCAGGCACTCAAATTTCATTGATTCTATGAATTATCAACGCATTAATAATCTGATAGGTTGGCTCGTTTTTCTGGTAGCATCTTACACCTATATTTCAACGATTGAACCCACAGGCAGTTTCTGGGATTGTGGTGAGTTTATCGCTACAGCTACTAAACTTGAAGTTGGTCACCCACCTGGAGCTCCATTTTTCCTTTTATTAGCAAGAGTCTTTATTCTTTTTGCAGGCGATAATGTGAAAATGGTTCCGATCATGGTGAACATTCTTTCTGCATTGATGAGCGCTTTCACAATTCTCTTCTTATTCTGGACTATAACGGCTCTATCAAAAAAGATTTTGCTAAAATCTGGAGAACTTACCAAGGATAAAATTATTGCTATCATGGGAGCCGGTGCCGTCGGCGCACTTGCCTATGCTTTCAGCGATTCGTTCTGGTTCTCTGCTGTCGAGGGTGAGGTTTATGCTAGTTCATCTTTCTTCACCGCAATTGTTGTATGGGCCATGTTCAAATGGGAAAATGCCGCTGAAGAAAAACATAATCTGCGTTGGTTGATTCTCATCGCCTATTTAATGGGATTAAGCATTGGTGTTCACTTACTAAACTTGCTTACGATTCCAGCATTGGCCTTTGTCTATTATTTCAAGAGATATACCATTACTAAAAAAGGAATTATTTATACAGGATTAATTGGAACTGCCATCTTAGGATTTATACAATATGGAATCATTCAAGAGATGATAACTTTGGCAGGCTCTATCGATTTATTCTTTGTAAATTCATTGGGAATGCCATTTGGTTCAGGAATTATTCTCTATGGAATTTTTATTATTAGCTTTTTAATCTGGGCTTTCAAATACACCAAGAAAAAAGAAATGCCTCTTTGGAATACAGCTGTACTCTGCGTCTCATTCATCTTGATTGGTTATTCAACCTTCTCTCAAGTAGTCATTCGCTCAAATGCAAATCCGCCACTAGATGAAAACAATCCAGAAAATGTTTTCAACTTCATCTCCTACTTAAAGCGTGAACAATATGGAGAGCGCCCACTTTTCTTTGGTCAAAATTATAATGCGAAAGTGATTGATCAGAAAGAAGGCGATATGAATTATGCGAAGATTGATGGTATCGACAAATATGTAGAAGCTGGAAGAAAAGTTGAACCAGTTTATGAGGCCGATAAAATTACTCCATTCCCTAGAATGTGGAGTAATCAAGCTAACCACATTACAGAATATAAAAAGTGGGCCGACATCAAAGGAGATAGAACACCTACGTTTGGCGACAATTTTAAATTCTTTTTCGTGTATCAACTTGGAGAAATGTATTGGCGATATTTTATGTGGAACTTTGCAGGACGACAAAATGATTTGCAAGGTCCAGGCGGAATAACAAAAGGAAATTGGATTAGTGGTATCAATGCAATCGATGAAATGCGATTAGGGCCACAGGATAAAATTCCTGACGTGATGAAGAATAACCGAGCAAGAAATAAAATGTTTTTCCTTCCATTCCTCTTGGGAATTATCGGAATGATTTATCATTATTCACGAGACAAAAAAGATGCATGGGTGGTGATGCTATTATTTTTTTTCACAGGAATTGCAATTGTAATTTATCTGAACGGTTCTCCGCTTCAACCACGTGAACGAGATTATGCATATTCAGGATCGTTCTATGCTTTTGCAATGTGGATAGGAATTGGAGTCTTATCGATTTATGAATTCCTAAAGAAAAAAATAAATGGTTCGACAGCTGCTTCCATTTCTAGTATTGTCTGTTTAATAGCTGTTCCTTGTGTGATGGCCAAAGCAGAATGGAATGATCATGATCGTTCTAATCGTTATACTTCGAGAGACTTTGCTACCGATTACTTAAATAGTTGCGAGAAGAATGGAATAATTTTTACGAATGGTGACAATGATACTTTCCCTCTTTGGTATGCGCAGGAAGTTGAGAATGTCCGAACAGATGTTCGAGTTATCAATTTAAGTTTGTTGAATACAGATTGGTACATCGATCAATTAAAACGTCAGTATTATAATTCTGATCCAATCAATATTTCATGGGCCTCAGATAAATATAATCTTGGAAAGAGAGATTATGTTCCATATTATGATCGTGGTGTAAAAGGCTCAGTAGAATTGAAAGAATTAGTTGACTTTATGGGAAGTGATGGCGCTGACTCAAAAGCAAGAACGAATAGTGGAGAGCAAATCAATTATTACCCGACGAAGAATATCAAATTGACGATAGACTCAACAGAAGTTCTAAGTAATGGAGTGGTTTCACCAGAGAATGCAGGAAAAATTGTTAAGACAATGGAATGGACCATCAATGGAAATTACTTAATGAAAAATGATTTGATGATTCTGAATATCATCGCCAACAATCATTGGAAGCGCCCTATTTATTTTGCTACAACCGTTGGTTCTGACAACTATCTAAATCTTGAACCATACTTCCAACTAGAAGGATTGGCTTATCGTTTGGTTCCAATTAAATCTGACAACACCAATGAAATGGTACCAGGAAGAGTTGAAACTACAAAGATGTACAATAACGTCATGAATAAATTCGCTTATGGAAATATGAATTTAGAAAGCGTTTATCTTGACGAGAACAATATTCGGATGACGACTAATTTTAGAATCAACTTCTCGAAATTAGCTGAAGAATTATTGGTTGAAGGCAAAGTTGATTCTGCAGTGAAGGTATTAGATAAATGTCTGCAAGAATTGCCCGACAAAACTGTTCCATACAATTACTTCATGGCCAAAATTGCTGAATTATACTATCGAGCTGGAGGAGCATTCAAAAATCAAA
>JANLRG010000225.1:0-2704 GCA_031361545.1 Bacteroidota bacterium | reverse complement strand
CCATTTGGCTTGCGAGAGTTCCGACCAATCGTAATCGGCAATCGTGCCTCTTCCGCCGCCGCTAAACGCAGGGCAGCCGTTCTCACCTTGCCGCAATTTTATCGTTGTCGAATATTTGTCTAAAACCCGTCTTAAATCAGCGACTATCTCATAATTGGCATCGGGATTATAGACATAATCGTGATACGTCATATTATCAAACAAGCCCATTTTGCCTTTTTTATGCAGTATTTTAAAGAAAACATCGGCATATTTTAAGTCAATATGCCCCAATGCCAAGCCAGAAATTTTCGCTTTTGGTTGTAGGCGTTTAATAATTTCAGCCGTTCTAATATTCAAATCGGCAACAAGTTCAGGCGTATTAAAATCATTGTCGGCAAAATTGGGTTCGTTCCAAACTTCCCAATCCGTCACTTTGTCTTTGTATCTTTTCACTAAGGCTTCCACCCATTTATCCCATGCTGCAAGGGCTTCTGGCGAAGTTGGCAGACCTGCACTCAAATTGATGCCGCCGCCGCCTTTATAAATCGGATTGCCATAACCCGTTTCTAACCAAGGCTGATAACCGCGTTTGACGGCATCATTGATGATTTTATCGAGCCATGCCCAATCATATACGCCTTTCACTTTTTCCGTCTTTGCCCAACCCGCTTGCATACGCAAACGTTTGATACCCAATGGTTTAATATATTCTTTATATTGCTCATAATCAGTTAAATCACGGTCAAGCGTTTCGCAACCGATTATCCAATTAGAAGATTTAATCTCATCCGTTGTGCGGTATTTAATTGTACCGATGCGCTTATAAGGCAGCTTCAAATCCGTTTTGACACGGTTGATAGAGGTGTCTATTTTTTGAGCAAAAATGGGAGTATTCATCACCCCGATAAAGGACAAAACAAATAGAACAATGGCTTTTTTGAATGACATTTTTTATAATTTTATGTACTAATAATTTTCAATATTATAACTTAATTTCAAGCAGCTTTTCATTTTTGGTTAATTGATAATTAACCTTGATCGATTTACCCTTATAAGTTACTAAAATTTCATATTCGCCCAAATGTCCACGACTATTAACCAAGCCCTTAGCATCTGATTTTTCTTTAATGTATGTTTGCCATTTGCCCGTTACCCATTCTCGCCAAACGGCGGCATTGGGTTTGGCAGTCCAATCTTTTCTAAACATGGCTGCATCGGGCTTCCAATGTGCGCCTTGCCAAAAACCCCAAATCGTAAAACCCGTAACAATAGGGTGACTGTAACAAGCAATCAAAAAATCCTTTGTATAGTCCGCTTGTAAGGTATCATCGCTCATATTTATATCAAATTCTGTAATTTGAACAGGCAACCCAACGGGCGTAAATAAATCCAAATCGCTGATGATTTGAGCTGGATTGCGCGGTTGCCGACCCACATGACCTTGTATGCCAATTGCTTCAATTGGTGCGCCCCGCTGGCGTAAACTGTTAATAGTATCAATATATTCTTTTATATTTCGAGGACTTACAATACTGTTAAGCATCGAATAATCATTGATGAACAATTGTGCCGATGAATCGAGACTTTTTGCCATTTGAAACCACCGAACAGGGGCATCTTTGGCTAAAAAAGGGAAAAAATCGCGTTCATGCAGATACTCATTTATCACGTCCCAAGCAATGACTTTACCTTTTATTGCAGTCATTTTACTTTTAATATCTTCTTCTATAAATTGTCTAAAAGCAACCGTATCTTTTTGAGCCAATGTCTTAGTCAAAGCGGAATTAAATTTCCAACCTGGCCAAACCAAATTATGTCCACGTTGTCGAAAATCTTCTTGTTGCAACCACTCAAAAGCACGCATTGTTATGGGTTTTCTTTCGGGTTTGTCTTGCCAAGATGCCGCTTTGAAGCCATTTTCAATGACTGCCGTATTGAATAATTCTTTCAAAATACGCTTATAATTATTAGAATTTGGCAGTTTATTAGCCAATAAGGCTTCGTTTACAGACGTTCCCCAAATAAACTGTGATTGTTTGAGTTGCGCCGAGACGACTGCACCTACAACAGGTTTTCCGTCCGAATCTATCACTTTTATACTGAGGGGTGCTGTCCGAATCTCCTCAATTCTTTGTAAAGCCGCCTTTCGCCATGCTGCATTTTCCTCCCGTCCTTGATAGGTAAAATGAGTCACAGGCAAGTTTTCCAAAGTTGTTTTTTGTTCAAAATTGAAAACTTGAACATTGGCAATTTCCACCTTTTGTGGCAACGCACCAAACGTAAAAGCCATCGTGCATTCCCCTATATTCATGCTGTGCAGTGCCTTGAAAGGTATTTCAATTGTTTTCCATTCTGGACCTGCGCTGATGTCAACAATCACACTTTTTTCGAAGGAGGGCGCACCTTGTTGCACGAAAAAATATACAACTGCCTCACCTGATTCCTGTTTTGCGTATATGGAACGAATTGAAAAACGGGCTAATAAAATATCCCCTTTTTTAATATGTGCGCTACTTTTCCAATTCGCTTGTACATCATAATGACTTTTGGTTGCCAAAAAAACCTCCGTCACAAATAGCGGTGACACACCCGGTTTTAACTCAAAAACAGATGCTTTTATATCCTTATTTTTATCTTTATAATCATAACCTTTTTCAAGATTTTGAGAAAAAATATTAACTGGATGTAATCCCTTCAATGCCGATGGCAGTGGATTTAATGT
>JANLRG010000148.1:0-1015 GCA_031361545.1 Bacteroidota bacterium | reverse complement strand
GTAACTAATTGATTGTCAATAAATTAGAAACTGTTAGATAGAAGCATAAAAATAAAAAAATAAAACCCCCAACCAAAATAAAGGAGGTTGAGGTTTTAAAAAAAATATTATTTAAGAATTTGCTTAAATAATAAAATAAGCAGTAACTTTGTAGCGTTATAAAATAAAAAAGTATGAATAGCAATCAAGACAATATTTGTATCAGATTACTTGCCGACCCTGTTCAAATTCAGGCTTGTAAGAAAAAATTGAAAGTGGCTGAACAGTCATTTGAGAACCTTGCCCAAGTTTTGAGTTTAGCAGGAAACGAGGTGCGATTAAAAATTTTGTACCTACTCGACCAAGAGGACGAACTTTGTCCTTGTGACTTGTCGGACATTTTAGGCATGACTATACCAGCCGTTTCTCAACACCTTCGCAAACTCAAAGACGCAAATCTTATTCAGTTTCGTAAAGAAGGACAAACGATATTTTACGCCTTAAAACCTAACCATGCCGACATCATCAATCCGTTATTTAATCACGTTCAACAAAAAGAATTTGCAATATGAAACAGCGTATTTCACTACCAAATTTGGGCATTTTAACGGCTTTGGCATCTTCACTTTGCTGTATTATGCCTGTTATAGCAATTGTTGCAGGGACAAGCGGACTTGCTTCTACTTTTTCATGGCTTGAACCTGCAAGACCTTATTTTATCGGTTCAACCGTTTTGGTTTTAGGTTTTGCATGGTATCAAAAACTTAAACCGCAACCGATTGACGATTGTGGTTGCCATGTTGAACAGAAAGCACCATTTATGCAAACCAAAACTTTTTTAAGCATCATCACGGTGGTTTCTGCCTTATTGTTGTCTTTTCCAAGTTATGCCTACGTCTTTTTTCCAAAAGTAGAAAATCAGACCGTTGTAATCCCAACAATGACCATTCAGAAAGTTGAATTTAAGATAGAAGGCATGACTTGTACAGGTTGCGAGCATCATGTAAAATCAGAAATCAACAAATTGAAAGGTATA
>JANLRG010000368.1:0-9152 GCA_031361545.1 Bacteroidota bacterium | reverse complement strand
TGTGATACGCAGGATAAAAAATTAACCGAGGCCTACACATTTTTTGTTGAAGAAATTAGTCCGAAGATTGCTCCTTACACTGATAAAATCAATAAAAAATTTATAGCTGAAAAGCAGTTACATTCTTTAGATGCTCAGTATGGAAATCATATCAAGAGTGTAGAAAATTCTATCAAACTTTTTAGAGAAGAAAACATTCCTCTTCACTCTCAGTTGTCCGTCAAGGAACAACAATATGGAGAAATTGCAGGTGCAATGACAGTAGATGTCAATGGAAAAACGTTGACTCTCCAGCAAGCTGCTAATTTTTTGAAAGAGCCGGATCGTGAGTTACGCAATAAAGTGTATCATTTAGTTGTGGAGCGTCGTTCACAAGACCGTACTCGGCTAGATAATTTATTCAATGAATTAATTTCATTAAGAACAACGATTGCAAAAAATGCTGGCTTCGATAATTATCGAGATTATAAATTTGTTGAATTAGATAGATTTGATTACACCGCTGCCGACTGTATTTCTTTTCATTCTTCGGTACGAGACTGCATTGTTCCTGTCTTGAATGATTTTATGAAAGACCGAAAAGACAAGTTGAAAGTTGCTTCATTGAAACCATACGATTTGGAAGTTGATCCGGAAGGCAAAAAAGATTTGAAGCCTTTTGAAAAAGGAACGGAAATGTTGGACATGTCGATTGCATGTTTTTCGGAAATCGATAGTTACTTTGGGCATGTTTTAAATACTCTCAAAACAAAAGGCTACACCGATTTAGATTCAAGAATAGGAAAAGCTCCAGGAGGTTATAATTATCCGCTCTATGAAAGTGGTGTTCCATTTATTTTCATGAATGCAAGTGGTTCTTTGCGAGATGTGATTACAATGGTTCATGAAGGCGGGCACGCCATTCATTCGATGTTGACAGCAGATTTAGAATTTATTGGATTCAAAGAATTACCGAGTGAAGTTGCTGAACTTGCTTCGATGAGTATGGAATTAATTTCCATGGAGCATTGGAATCATTTTTTTAAGAATGAAGATGATTTGAAACGTGCAAAGCGCGAGCAACTTGAAAATGTAATTGAAGCATTACCTTGGATTGCCTGTATAGATGCTTTTCAACATTGGATTTATTTAAATCCTAATCATTCCATTGATGAAAGAACGAATCAGTGGAAAAAATTAATCCTTGATTTTACTTCTTCTGAAGTTGATTGGAGTGAAGATCAAAAAGCACTAGAAGCAATGTGGCAAAAGCAACTTCACTTATTCGAAGTTCCGTTTTACTACATCGAATATGGAATGGCTCAACTTGGAGCAATAGCTGTTTGGAGAAATTATAAAAAAAATCCTGTTCAAGCCATCCAACAATACAAAGATGCCTTGCAATTAGGTTACACCAAAAGCATACCCGAAGTATATTTAGCAGCCGGAATTCGATTCGATTTCTCTGAAAATTATATTCATGAACTGGTCGAATTTGTGAGAGAAGAATTAAAAAAACTGTAAGTTTTTAACGATTATTTCGCTTCCGTTTCTCAGTCACTTCAAATTTCTTACAACGAAAATTCATAAAGAGCATGAAATTTCGCTTTCTTTTTCTCGAAAAAGACGAAGTCACATCATTTGTGTGATGAAAGCCGTTGCAATTAATACTGTAAGTCTCCCTTCTTTTTTTTCAAATATTTCATTACTTGTCATGGATAGCGTGTAATATTCTTTCTG
This sequence comes from Bacteroidota bacterium, assembly GCA_031361545.1. Classification (GTDB taxonomy): domain Bacteria; phylum Bacteroidota; class Bacteroidia; order AKYH767-A; family 2013-40CM-41-45; genus JADKIH01. Next base: position 7,433 of record JANLRG010000368.1, on the reverse strand, counting down.
AGATTGTATTCAAAGAGTTGCTTAATCACAAAACCTCTTGGTACTTATTTCATATAAGTATTCGCATCAATGTGTGTAATCTAAAGTGAGCGAAAAAACGCAAAATATTCATCAGAACGAACACGGTAGAAAAATCCTCTACCGACTCTTGCTATTAGCTGTAGCCGTAGTGTATGTGCTGGTTTTTATTTTGGATTATTTACTTCAATTGCAATTCACATTTTTTTTATTGATCAGTCTTTTTGGTTTTGTCATCATCACGCTGCTTTACATGTGGATTAAAGTTTCAAAAACTCCTGAAGTAGAAGACACCATTTTTGAAGAAGAAGCTGATGCCTTTAATCCAACTACAAATACTTCGCTTGCTCCTGTTGATGAAAACATTTTTGAAGATCCGATGATGATGATAAGTCCGGTTACTGGATTAATTATTGATTGCAGTCAATCAGCGGCGGATCTTTTCGGAGCAAAGAAAAACGAAATTCTTGGCACAGACTTAACACAATACTTTGCTTCATCATGGAATGTAGAAGAGAGAAATAAAATTAAAGAAGGGTTGGATAAGAACAGACGAGTAAAAGTTGTCGGAATATTTAAAACAATCAATCAACAAATTTTTCATGCAGAATTAGAGGCGGTGAAAAAAACAATCGCGGATAGAAAATTAATTTCCGTGCGTATGAGAGTTGTCGAAACACCTCAAATTGAACCAGAGTCAAAAGTTGTGAGTAAAGAAGCGGATGATAATTGGGTGAATGAGACAGCTTTGCCATTGGCATTTATAGGAACAAATTACAGATTTATCAAAGCGAATAAAGCATTTGCAGATTTATTGATGTACACTACTTCGGAAATTTTAAATTTATCTGTTTTGGACATCATTACTCAGGAAGATAAAAATGCCGAAAAAATCTTGTTGTCTTCTTTATTCAGAGGGGAACTTCCTTCAAGTAAAAGAGAAAAAAGATTTGTAAAACGAAATGGAGAAATTATTTGGGTAACTTCATCGTCAAGCGTTTCACGTGATGCGAATGGAACACCTAAATTTATTATTTCTCTTGCAGAAAATATTACCCAAAGGAAACGAATTGAAAGGGTGAATAATGAAAATAAGAATCGATTAAATTCACTTTTGCAAAATTCAGAGTATTCTATTTTGTCAGTTGACAAAAGGCACACAATTTTATTGATTAATTCGAAGTTGTGTGATTTATTGTTTGGGTTAACGGGAATAATTGTGGAAACAGGTTTTAATCTATTGGATATTTTACCGGTGGATTTTCATTCAGATTATTTAGCTATTTATAAAAAATCATTTGATGGCGAAGAAGTAATGATTGAAAAAAAGTTGATGATCAATGGAAAGTCATCTTTTTATGAAGTCATTTTTACGCCTATTAAGGATGAGCATGGATTTGTGAAAAGCGTTTCGATTTTCGGAAGAGACATTAGCAGGAAAGCTGAAGTAGAACAAAAATTAATTCAAGCAAAGGAAGATGCAGAATCATCTACACAAGCAAAGTCTGGATTCTTAGCAACTATGAGTCATGAGATAAGAACGCCATTAAATGGAGTAATCGGAATGGGGCGTTTATTAAATCAAACAGAATTAAATAGTAAGCAGCAAGATTTTGTTGATAGCATTGTATTAAGCGGAGAAGCGCTTCTTTCTGTTATCAATGACATTTTAGATTTCTCAAAAATCGAATCTGCTAAAATGGAGTTAGAGAAAAAGTCTTTTGCATTGAAGAGATGTATAGAAGAAACATTTGATTTGCTAGCTTCAAAAGCAGTAGAAAAAAATCTTTCATTGCAATATACAATAGCAAGAGATGTCCCAACTTTTGTCAAAGGAGATATAACAAGACTAAGGCAGATTCTAATGAATTTGGTTTCAAATTCATTAAAGTTCACCGTGAGAGGCAAGGTGTCGGTAAGGGTTACTCGCATACCTTCAACAGCAGGAGACATTCATTTGCAATTTGAAGTGATAGACACCGGTGTTGGAATACCGAAAAATAGAATTGGAAAATTATTCACTGCATTTTCTCAAGTTGATACTTCTACAGCGCGAACTTATGGTGGAACGGGATTGGGATTAGCAATCTGTAAAAACCTTGTTGCGTTAATGGGAGGAAAAATTAGAGTAGAAAGTTTAGAGGGACAAGGTTCTAATTTTATATTCGACATGCATGCCGATGAAGTTGCTTCAGGAACGAATGTGAAAACGGGAGCCGCAGGAAGTAGTAAGCTAGCCAATTCAATGGTTTTAATTTTGAGTGATGATAAAACAGAAGCAGATCTATATGCGAATTATTTCAAACGATGGGGCATGATTCCGAATGTCGCAGAAACAGTTCACGCTGGTTTAGATGCTTTACATGAAGTGAAAGAATACAATTTAGTATTGATTGATTCACAATTGATCAGTTCTAAAGCGTTGAAGGTTGCTGAAGAGGTGAGAGCAATCAGAGGAAAAAATTCATTGCCAATCGTTCTGTTTAATGCCGATAGAACCGATGAAATGTTTTTTGATTATACCAATGATGTTGTATCTGCCGTTATTCCTAAAAATGTAGATCGATCAAAAGTACTTGACATTTTAATTGGAGTGTTCAGTGTAGAAGATCATCAGCGTTCACAACAAGAGAAGTCGTTGGCGGTAATGACCAAAAAGTTGGGAGAAGAATTGCCTCTTGAAATTTTGATTGCTGAAGATAATTTAATCAATCAAAAATTAGCGCAAAATATTTTTGAAGGATTGGGATACAAACCTTCGATGGCTTCGAATGGACTTCAAGTAATTGAGCATCTAAAAAAGAAATCTTTCGATTTAATATTCATGGATGTTCAGATGCCAGAAATGGATGGTATGGAAACGACCAGATTTATTATTCACAAGTTAAAGCCGTCGGTGAAGCCAATAATTATAGCTATGACAGCCTTTGCTTTAGAGGGCGATAAGGAAAAATGTTTAGAAGCAGGAATGGATGATTATATTAGTAAACCATTTCTGATGGAAGAGATTGTTGAACGAATTAAAAAATGGGGCGGTAGATTCCGTCATTCACAAAACGATATGAACTCAAAGATAGAAACTACAAACGGCAATTCATCGGTGGTGATGAATGAAACAACATTGATGAGATTGAAAGAAATGACATCAGGAGCAGATCCGAATTTTTTTGCTCAAGTAATCCAAATGTTCCTAGATCAGAGTGTGGAGATTGTAGAAAAAATTGAATCATTGTTCCCAGTGATGGATCTTCCACAAATGGCTTCGCTTGCTCACAAATTGAAAGGGTCTTGTTTAAATTTAGGAGCTAACAAATTGGCAGAGACTTGCCGTCAGATAGAAATCAAAGGAAAAGATTTAGACAGTTCTGGGATGAATCAACTAGTGAAAAGATTGGTCGATGAATTAGAAGAAACGAAAGTAGCCATCAAGACTTATCTTTAAAAATATCCGTAGAAGCAATGTTTGGTTTTCTGTAATTATTCTTGACTGAAATTTTTAAACGATGAGCATTTTTATTAGTAAACAGAAAAAGCATTTCTAAAATATCGTCTCCAGAACTTGCTGATTCAGTAAACCACTATTTACTGAAACTATCACTGAAACTGGAACTGAAAAGTGTCCCTAGACCGAATAAATTGAGTTAGCATAAGGAAAATTTAATACGATTAGAAAATATAGAAGGCAGTAGAAAAAGAAACAGCGGCTCTCCCTGCCGCTGTTCAACTCGAATAAACACCTCCATGTTGTTTAACCAAAAACTAACCATGAGATGTCTGCAATATAATTCGGCAGGGGAGGGAAGTCCATTCAATTAGGTAGGATTTCTTACAGACTTGGTAAAATCGTCAAATAGTAGTGTGAGTAACTCTTTTATAAAGTCACATCCTCCTCTTTTGAACATCTCTGAATAGTTGTTAATTTCGTTTTCAATGAAAATTACTTCAAATTTATCCTTAAAAGAATTGAATACGTTCGGTTTGGACATTCACGCCTCTCATTATTGTATGATTCATACAGTAGATGAGTTGAGAGAGTTGATTAAAATGGAGCAAACTAAAAAGTTGCCAAAACTGGTTTTAGGTGGCGGAAGTAATATGCTATTCACTGAAGATTATCGTGGGGTGATTATCCATAATCAAATTATGGGCATTTCCATTACGTCAGAAACAGACGATCATGTTTTAATTTGTGTCGGAGGCGGAGTCAATTGGCATAACTTTGTTTTGCATTGTGTGCAAAAGGGATATGGCGGAATAGAAAATTTGGCCTTGATTCCAGGTTGTGTTGGAGCTGCTCCAATTCAAAATATAGGAGCGTACGGTGTAGAAATAAAAGATACATTTTATCAGCTCAATGCAGTTGATCTAACTGACGGTTCCATTCATCAGTTCGCTAGAGAAGAATGTCAGTTCGGATATCGAGACAGTATTTTTAAGCGTGAAGCAAAAAATAAATTTATGATTGTTGATGTTACTTTTAAATTGAGTAAGCATCCTCAACTGAATACGTCGTATGGAGCGATAGCACAACAAATTTCAGAAAGCAATAATGTCAATCCAACAATTAAAGATGTTTGTGATGTAGTGATTGCCATTCGACAGAGCAAATTGCCGGACCCCAAAGAAATTGGCAATGCTGGAAGTTTTTTCAAAAATCCTGAAATACCAATCAATCAATTTGAAAAATTAAAAGAAGAATTTCCAGACTTAGTCGGTTATCAGGCTCATCACAATAAAATGAAAGTTGCAGCAGGATGGTTAATTGAAAAGAGTGGTTGGAAAGGAAAGCGAATAGGAAATGTCGGAATGCATGCTATGCAAGCTCTTGTGCTGGTAAATTATGGGAATGCGACAGGAGAAGAACTAATTACTCATGCTAAAAAAGTGCAGGCAGGAGTTTTGAAAGATTTTAGAATTGAGTTAGAGATGGAAGTAAATATCATTTCTTGATTTTGAAATTATAAAAAATGAAGGTTAACGAATGTGTGATAGTCATTCTAAATTTGTTTCTACAGATTTCTGTTTCATATCTTCGTTGCGTAAAAAAAGAACATGAAAGCAATCGATCAAATTAAAATCAATTTTCAGGAAGCAGAAAATGTTTTGAAACAATTTATGTTAGATGAAAAAAATATGTCCCAGATTGCTTCTGCTGCAGAAATCATGATTGAAAGTATTACCAATGGAGGTAAAATAATTTCATGTGGTAATGGAGGAAGTATGTGTGATGCAATGCATTTTGCAGAAGAATTGAGTGGACGTTTTCGCGACAATCGAAGAGCTCTGCCTGCCATCAGTATTTCTGACCCGGCTCATCTCAGTTGTGTAGGAAATGATTACGGCTATGAGTATGTTTTTTCTCGCTACATCGAAGCTTTAGGAAAAAAAGGTGATGTATTACTGGCAATAAGTACGAGTGGTAATTCTAAGAATATAGTAGAAGCAATTCGAGCCGCGAAAGAATCTGGAATGAAAGTCGTTGGATTGACTGGTAAAGATGGCGGCCTCATGAGTGCTATTTGTGACATTGAAATCAGATCACCTTTTTCCGACTATGCCGATCGTACACAGGAAATTCACATCAAAGTAATTCATTCTTTGATTCATTGCATCGAGTCAGGAAATCTCTGATTCACCAAGTGTTTATTTTAGAATAATAATTTAGAAATCCCCGGCATTACAATAACAAAAAAGATTCGACTCGTTTGGAGTTGAAAATGTATTGATAATATGCTGGTAAAAACATTTGGTAGCGCCGTATTCGGTGTTAGTGCAACTACAATTACGGTAGAGGTAAATTTAAGTAGTGGAGTCAATTTCATTCTAGTAGGTTTACCTGACAATGCAGTGAAGGAAAGTCAGAAGCGAATTGTCGCTGCATTAAAAAACTGTAACCTTCAATATCCTAAAGTGGAAATTACAGTGAACATGGCTCCGGCTGATATTCGAAAAGAAGGGAGTTCATACGACCTAACAATTGCTATGGGAATATTGGCGGCTTCGTCGCAGGTCAATCAAGATGAAATAGAAAAGTATATCATCATGGGCGAGCTCTCTTTAGATGGCGGATTGCAGCCAATTAAAGGAGTGTTGCCAATTGCTATTCAAGCGAGAGAAGAAGGGTTCAAGGGTTTTATTCTTCCCGTGCAAAATGCAAGAGAAGCAGCAATCGTAGCGGGGCTAGAAGTTTATGGCGTTGAAAAATTATCTGAAGTCGTAGATTTTTTTAACGGCAATGGTGAACTTGTGCGTGTTGAAGTGAATGCGGAGGAAGAATTCATAAAGAATATTGGTCGCAGTGATATAGATTTCTCCGATGTTAAAGGACAAGAAAATATTAAACGAGCCATGGAAGTTGCTGCAGCCGGCGGCCATAATATTATTTTGATTGGACCACCAGGAGCAGGAAAAACGATGTTAGCAAAACGATTGCCGACAGTTCTCCCACCGCTATCATTGAATGAAGCATTAGAAACGACAAAGATCCATTCTGTGGCAGGAAAGTTAGGCAAAGAAGCATCACTCGTTTCAGTAAGACCATTTCGCTCACCGCATCATACAATCAGCGATGTTGCCTTAGTAGGTGGAGGAGGATTTCCACAGCCAGGCGAAATATCATTAGCGCACAATGGAGTTTTATTTTTAGATGAGTTACCCGAATTTAAACGGACAGTATTAGAAGTGATGCGGCAACCTTTAGAAGATCGGACAGTCACAATTTCAAGAGCTAAATTTTCCATTGAGTATCCAGCAAGTTTTATGTTAGTCGCTTCGATGAATCCGTGTCCATGCGGCTTTTACAATCATCCAGAGAAGCAATGTGTTTGTGGGCCTGGCATAGTTCAGAAATATTTAAATAAAGTTTCAGGCCCTTTGCTCGATCGCATTGATATTCATCTGGAAGTAACACCAGTACCATTTAAAGAATTGACCTCTCAAAAAAGTGGAGAGAAGAGTGAAAAAGTACGTGAACGTGTTGTGAAAGCAAGAAAGATTCAGGCCGCTCGCTTTAAAGGGCGGGATGAAATTTATTCCAATTCTCAGATGAGTTCAAAGATGTTGAGAAGTGTTTGTGAGTTGACAGAAGATGGAGCATCCTTATTAAAAACAGCTATGGAACGATTAGGATTATCGGCTAGAGCGTATGATCGAATTCTAAAAGTAGCACGGACAATTGCAGATTTAGATGCAAGTGAAAATATTAAAACGGAACATCTTGCAGAAGCAATTCAATATCGCTCGCTGGATAGAGACGGGTGGGCGGGATAGGGAAAATTGAGAATTGAGAATTGAAAATGGAGAATGGAGAATGGAGGATGGAGAGTTGAGAATTGAGAATTGTGGATTGAGAACTGAAAAGTGAAAAAAAGAAAAATGGAAAGTGAAAAGTAAGAAGTAAAGTTAATTGTCAAAGG
>JANLRG010000113.1:0-1325 GCA_031361545.1 Bacteroidota bacterium | reverse complement strand
CCTAAACTATTCAACGAAATAAAAAATAATAAATAAAGTACTTTCTTCATCTTTTATTTGGTTAGTACTATTTTTCCGGTGCCTAAAATAAATGCCTCGTTACAAATTTTGTAAAAATAAATTCCGTTCGTGAATCTACTCAAGTCAATCGATTTGGAGGCACTGTTTGCCTCAACAGTAGTACTAAGTAATGCTCTGCCCATTTCATCGGTAACAATAAGTGTCGCATCAGTTCCAATAGAATAAGATAATATGATTTTACCAGTGCTTGGATTTGGAAAGAGTGAAACGTACTGAGAAATTTCCGGTTTTTTTCGATACACAATTCCCGATTGTATGCAGGTAAACTCATCGTCATAAAACGCATTTGGATTTATTAATTTATAGATTGCACGGGCGTTATTTTCTAGTTGAATCATTCTCTTACAAATTTTCTTGTAACTCTTTCTTTACTCGTTAACACATCTATATAATAAAACCCGCTCTCTAATTTAGAAACATCGAAATGCAAATAGTCGTTTTTGATAACATCATGTTCAATGAAAACGAGTTGTCCAAGGGAGTTGTACACCGAAACAGACTGAATTTTATCTTTCGAAAGTGTGAGGTACACATCTCGATTTGCCGGATTGGGAAAAAGCAGAAACGCTGACACCGGATTTTTTACATCGGTAATACCCGTTAACGTATCACAGATGGTACCGGCATCTGCGCCAAGAAAATAGTTAGGGTAGTTGGGAATAGTAAATGCATTCCACCTTGGCAGTGGCAAACCACGTTGAACAAAATTGCAAGCTAAACCTGCGCTATCGGGAGAGTTAATAACATGGAAGTATTTAGAGCCGTCTCCACAATTAATATATATTTTGTTGTCCGGTGCCAATGCAGCTAAATAGAAGTTCTGATAGAATCCTTGTTCACGATAGCCATCATAAATACCTACTGTTACTTTTGAACTATCGATGGAGGCTGCATCCATATCAAACTGATAAATATAATTTACGCTAGATAGGTATAGATACCTACCTGAAGCAGAAAATGCAGCACCGCCGGCAAAGGCAGAATCATTGATATCAATGTGAACAAAATTGGAAAAATTTCCTGTGCAACGATTAAAATCAAAAATATCCAAATCGCCATAAGGCTCGTAGTAGGCAAACTTGTTTCCTTGAGGTGAAAAGAGTGCTTGTCCAAAATATACATTCCTAGGAGTAAAGAGGTCTTGTTGAGTAGGGCCTGATATTCCCTGTGGAGTAATTAAATATTTAAACACCATGCCGGTAAGATATTGATGTACTACAAGCCACCAGTCTCTCCCATTGGCA
>JANLRG010000040.1:0-2417 GCA_031361545.1 Bacteroidota bacterium | reverse complement strand
AGCTCCTCGCCGGCCTCGGTGTGGGGTATTTTGTATATTCCTCGCAAACGCACGGCTGGCGACCCTTTAAGCTCGGTCTGGACCTCTCGGGCGGGACTCAGCTCGTGTATCAAGCAGATCTCTCGGCGATTTCAGGGAATGACGTGACCGATTCGATGGCGTCGCTCCGCGATACGATAGAGCGTCGTGTCAATCTCTTTGGCGTGTCGGAGCCTTTGGTGCAGACAGAAACAGCTGGTACCTTTGCAGGTGCCCCCTCACAGCGACTCATCGTCGAACTTCCCGGTGTGACCGATACACAAAAGGCGATCGCACTCATCGGGCAGACTCCCGTCTTGGAATTTCGTATGCTCAGAAATCTATTACAGGTACGGTTTTGAACGACCAAAAAGAACCGCTCGTGGGAGCGAGTGTGGTTGTTAAAGGCACTACAGCCGGCGCTATCACCGACTTGGACGGTAAATATAGCTTGAGCGTACCGAAGGATGCCACTACGTTGGTGATCAGTTTTACAGGTTTTACTACCCGAGAAATACCAATAGGTGCATCCTCAGTGATTGATATCACCTTAGAAGAAGGCGCTGCTTTGCAAGAGGTGGTCGTCACCGCTTTTGGTATCAAAAAGGATAAAAGTAACTTGGGTTATGGTGTATCGCAGGTGACAAGTGAAGACTTGACAATGGCACATACGACCAACGTCACGAATGCCTTGGCTGCTAAGGTTGCGGGTCTTCGTATTTCAGGTGCGGGTGGCTCGTTTTCAAGTTCAAGCATTATCGTGCGTGGTTTTACATCATTCCAAGGTTCTAACCAACCTCTTTTTGTTGTTGACGGAGTTTCAGTTGATAATACAGGTGGTGGTTCAGCACTTCAAAATGGTGTAACCAACTCAAGTCGCGCGATTGACTTCAATCAAGATGACATCGAAAGCATTAGCGTTTTGAAAGGCGCTGCAGCGACTTCATTGTATGGTTCTCGTGCTGCGAATGGTGTTGTTTTGATAACTACTAAGAGTGGTAAGTCGAGAGAAAAACAATCAGTCACTTACAATTTTAACTATGCCAATCAAGAAATCAACCGTTTGCCTGATTATCAAAATACTTATGGTGCAGGTAATGGTGGCGTTTTCAATCCAAACGGTCTTTCTTCATGGGGACCTAAAATAGATGGTAGAACGGTTTTATTACCGACAGTTTATCGTGGATTGGGTGGACCTGCTGATACAGCAACGGCACTAACAGCCTACCCAAATAACGTCAAGGATTTGTTTAGAAAAGGTGCCAATATGCAACATAACTTGAGCTTCCAAGGTGGTAAAGACAAGTATGGTTATCGTTTGTCGTTGGGTTATTTGGATGATTCTTGGATTTTAGATGCCAATAGATTAAAACGTTATAACTTAGGCATCAATGCTAATAGCGAAATCAGAAAGAATTTGATAGCCAGTATTTCAGTCAATTACTCACTCAACAAATCTACTCGCTCACCACAAGGCAATCAATTGTCAAACCCACTTTTCCGTACATGGTTCACTCCACGGAGTTGGGATTTAACGGGTCGCCCATTTGCTCATCCTGTGACGGGTGCCAACTTGGATTGGGGTAGTGGTGCTCAAGATAATCCATATTGGAGTATCGCTAATAACTTGTATGACGACCAAACAGATCGTGTATTTGGTAACTTCAGTTTGCGTTACCAATTCAACGATTGGCTTTCTGCCAGTGTAAAAGCAGGTGCTGATAATTTTACTTACTCAGCAAGCCTTTATGACCAAATTGGTGCTGTAGGAGGTGCTGGAACAAGTGCAGGTGGCGTAGGTGCTATCAGAGAAATACGCCAAGTTTCTCGTATTATCAATACAACAGCTTTGTTGACAGCACAAAAGAAATTCGGTAATGTTGATTTGACTTTTGTATTGGGTAATGAGGTGCTTAATCAATTCCGTAATAATTCAACTGTGACAGGTTACGGCGTAACGGTGAGAAATTTCAGAAACTTGAATGCCAATACCACTCAGTATTTCCCTGCTTTCGAAAAATGGAACTATCGCCTCATTGGTAATTTTGCCAACTTTACAGCAGCTTATAAAAACTGGGGTTCAATTGACTTGGCTGTTAGAAATGACCAAAACTCTATTTTGCCACAGGCAAATAACAGTTATACTTACTACTCTGTTGCTGCCAAAGCAAATGTCTTGAGAATATTGAATGTTAGCTCTCCTGTATTGAGTGATTTCTCTATTCGGGCTAACACGGGTTTGGTGGGTAGTGCAAAACCGGATTTCCGTTATTCAACAGATAACTATTACTCAGCTGCATCAGCTGCCGATGGTTTTGGACCTAATATCGCCTTCCCTTTCAATGGTTTACCAGGCTTTACGCTTCAAAATACAGCGGGTAACCCTGACTTGAAACCTG
>JANLRG010000035.1:0-1939 GCA_031361545.1 Bacteroidota bacterium | reverse complement strand
AAATCGGCACCCATAGCCGATTCCATGGAGGTTCGGGTTTCACCGGGCAAAGGTGAGCCGCCACCTTTGCTGCTGTTGAGTTGTGATTCGATGTTTGAATTGGCGGATGTATCCCCCTCAGTATTTCCCTTCATTTGGACGTGTCCACTCTCCTCTTCGACTTTACATTCAGCGCATTTCATTTGCAAACCTTCATCATCGCCTACGGCAGAGACGGGGCTTTTTTGCAATTCAGGTAGTTCCTCTTTGTTCTCCTCTTTGCGGTCGAGTTTTTCTTCTTCAGGGGCTTCGGTTTTATGCTGAATGATGGGCGTAGAAGCCTCGGATACTGAGGGGGCACTCGATGGGCGATGGGCGATGGGTGATGGGCGATTGCTCTCATCGCTTTTGGCGAGACGTTGTACGACTTTATCGGCTACAGTGTCTGCTTCTTGTTCATATTTATCATTGGGTTGCCCGACAGTAAGTTTTGTTTGGATGACGGGGCGGGTAGCGGGTTGAAAAAAGGTATCAGTACCAGATGCTTCTTGTGGAGCAAAAAACGGCGATTCCTGTTCCGATGCGTGTTCCGTATCGAAAAAGGGGGTGTTCGATTTCTTTTGGATGGTTGAAATCGCTGCCGATTTAGGTTCTGCTGACTTCATCTCAATTGATTTTAAGTCCATTCTACAAAAAGCATCTCTTTCATCCAGGGCAATTTTATCATGCCGATGCCCCACGGTAGTTGACTGAGCAATATGTCTTGCGTTTTGGATTCTACTTGCAGCAGCCAACCTTTTTCAGTGTGGCTCAATTTGGCGTCGCGCTCAAAAAAGCCTTGGCGGAGACCCTCGAGGCTGGTATTTTTGAGGGCTTTCCAATGGTCTATGACTGCTTTGAGCATTTGTTGGGCTTCATTTTTTTCTATATCCGTCAAAACAATCGTCCGCTCGATAGAAATATCTAAGGGCAAACCGCATAATACTTTTGGCAACAATAGGCGATACTCCGGCAATTGCTCCTCACCACTGGCGAGATAATGCAGCAGATGAATGGCGCGATGGCGCAGGGCTTCATCTTTAAATTTTTTGTCCTCACCCAGCCAATCGAAGGCTTTAAATAAAGAGGGGAGGAAGGCATGAACCAAAACAACACCTGAGTTTTTAATGAAAAAAAACGCTGAATCATTGGGCTTGTATTCATTGCCCAATCTAAAAGGTGTTTTTAGATTGCCCTCTTTTTGATTTTCATCTCCTTTTGGCTTTTCCGTTTCTATATTTTTACTTAAATCTTTATCGCTCTCTTTCTCTTTTATAAGTTTAGATTGCTTTTTTGAACCTATCTCACTGCTGTGGATTTCTTTCCGTTTTTGTTCTAAAACAAGGTGTACTGTTTTAAACATAGCCGTAGGCAATTGGCTTTTAGCGGCTTGTAAAAAAGCATCCCATACTTCAAATGGGTTGGATTTTGTATTTTTTTTATTAAAAATGTCAACAGAAGGCAACCGATTGATAGAGTTATTGAAAGACAACAAAGCGATATGCTCTACCGACAGCCTCGCCGTTGGATTTTGAATAATATAGGCGAATGTTTTTTGCCAAAAAAACATCTTGTCGTAGCTGGTGGCTACATCTGAAAAACTTATTTTAAAGGCTTTTGTAAACTTATGGGCATTTTGTTTTTTTATAAAATCTAATAACTGTTGTCTGTATTGAGGTAAAAGGATGTATTCAGACCGCGCCAATATAGAGGCAATTTGCGCCAAGAGTTTTTCATCAAATTGAAGAATTAAACGCGCCAATACTGAGGGGGTCTGCTCGAAAGAAAAATATGTTGCTTTAGCTGACGGCATGGGCAATTTATCCAAATCTATTTTGAGCAGCTTAATCAATTGCGCTTCCGCCTGTGCGTCGGTTGCCAAAATTTCCGCGATGGCTTGATGCCAAGTCTGTTCGTCGGG
>JANLRG010000032.1:0-1541 GCA_031361545.1 Bacteroidota bacterium | reverse complement strand
CAAATTTGGAAATCAGCAATCAGCAAAAGCAGATTGACAATGCCAATGAAGTTGAGGAGTTTTTGAAAAACAAATACACCAACGACGAACTCTACACATGGATGCGAGGCAGTCTCAAAACGCTCTATCATCAAGTGTATAGTTTGGCGTATGACTTGGCGAAAAAAGCGGAAAAAACCTATCGTTTTGAGCGGGGTTTGAGCAATTCCAATTTTATCCAATCGGGTTATTGGGATGCAGGGCGTGACGGCTTGTTGGCAGGAGAACAATTGTATGTCGGTTTGAAACAATTGGAAGCCGCCTATCAAGAAAATCGGGGCTATGATTACGAAATCACCAAGCATATTTCACTCCGCCAAATCAATCCAATGGCAGTTTTGCAATTGAAAGAAACAGGCAAATGTGAATTTATGCTACCCGAAGTTTTGTTTGATATGGACTTCCCTGGACATTTCAAGCGGCGTATCAAATCCGTTTCGCTGTCTATTCCATGTGTGGCTGGACCTTATACCAATATCAACGGGACTTTGCGTTTGTTGGAAAATAAATTCCGCAATACCGCCATTGGTGGTAAAACGTATGCAGAAGATACCGAAGCTACAGACGACCGTTTCAGCACTTATATCATTCCGATTAGTGCCATAGCCGCCAGTTCTGCACAAAATGATAGCGGGATGTTTGAACTTAATTTTAAAGATGAACGGTATTTGCCGTTTGAAGGCGCAGGTGTGACCAGTAAATGGCGTTTGGAATTGCCACAATTCCGTCAATTTGATTATGATACTATTTCGGATGTCGTGGTGCACGTTAGGTACATTTCTACTGAGGGGGGGGAGCGATTGAAAAAAGCAGCTTCTGGTTCTGTTACTGATTTTATGAAGCGCGTTGACGAATTGGGGCAGCAAGAAGGGCTTTTTGCGATTATGGATTTGAAACACGATTTTCCGATGGAGTGGAATAACTACACCAAAGACAATGCGAATTTCAAATTCAAGTTGGATAAAAATAGGTTTCCTTACTTTGTTGGAGCTAAAACGATAACAGTGACGAAGGCTGATATTTACATTGATGGCATCGCTATGTCAACGTCTCAGGATTTGATAAATGGTCATATTGGCAACAATGTCGAAATAACCTTGCCTCTTGCGGATAAGAAAACCAAATCACCCTTTTTAGTAATTCAATATACTTTTTAAAATGAGAAAATACAGAGGGGGTACAGGTTGGCGAAATCTAAAACTTTCATCAAGCTATATCCCCCAAATGAAGCAGGGAACTTAAATTTCTATACCGATGTTTAGAAATAATGAAAGAAGAAAAAGAAGATGAATTGCTTGGCAATTGGTACACAGAAGAGGAAGGTCTTGGCTTTTCTGCTGTTTGGTGTTGTCAAATAACGTTTAATGCGGATAATACAGGGGTTGTCGAGGATAGGTCTTGTACGCCTTTTGTTTGGCAACGCCTCAATGCGACGACTATAAAAATCATTATGGAAGAGACAGAACCTGATGAATTGGACAGGCTTGTTGAAGAGCATTTTA
>JANLRG010000356.1:0-2667 GCA_031361545.1 Bacteroidota bacterium | reverse complement strand
TTTTTTCAAAAAATCAAAAGCATCATCTGTAACAGTTTCTCTACTAAATTTTTTTTTGATTTTTTCCCAATAATGGGCATTAACAGACAGTTTTTGAGGATTCAGAATATTTTGATATAATTCAAAATTCATCTTTTCTACTTGTTGTCCAAGTACCTCAATTTCTCTTTTTTCTAATTTTATTTGCGGGTTTTCTCTTGAATCAACAATGAAATTGGTCAAATTGCCATGATGCCGCCGAATGATTTTCAACAAAATAAAAGGTAAAATTGGATTCTCATGTTCAAAACAAGACAAAACAAAATAGCTGCCCAATTTAGCATGATTGCTCAATCGGTCATTTATCGTCCATTCAGCTTTGGCAACGGCCCTTTTTCCTCGATTGAAAAAATCAAGGTAGGCTTGCATTTCTGTTTTGAATTGGGCATTATCGGTTTTACTTTCAGTGGCTTCAATGATTTTCAATTGAAAGTAATCCGTTCCTTTACCGAAATCGTGGAAATAGACCAATAAATGCCGCATTTGTTCCAACAAATCAGCATCAAAAAAAGCGTTGGCGACAATAAATTTCATCGCCAATTGCTTTTTTGAAACCGTATCACAAGCCGATAAATGCGCTTGAAGGCTACGGTCTGGATGAGAAATTAATTCCATATTGATTAAAAAAGGCAAATATTCTCGCCATTAATGGGGAAATACTGTTTGACTTTGGCAAAAATCGTTTTGCCGTTGCGTTCCATCAGAATATCGTCGCGTTCTGTCACATTACGCTCTGTGTCCATTTCAAGTGCATACATGCTTTGTTCAACTATTGCCATATCAGAACTGTCTGAAAAAGCCAGTTCTTCAAAAACTTGACGCGGAATAACCGAATTGACTTCAATAGGAGAGGACGAAGACACCCCCTCAGTATCAAACTCTCCAATGAACTTGAATGACGAAAGTAAACCCGCCAAACCCAATGTCGGCGTGTAAACACTACGATTTTCACGCAACATCATTTTCAGTTTCTCTTGCAAAGTTGCGTCCTTGTGACTAACATAAAGGCGATACTTCGGGCGATGCACAAATTCCATAAGGGTTGGCTTTGGCGAACCATCAGGTTTTCGCCGACCTAATTCTGCTTTTAGATTTATACCCAATCGTTTCATTATCAATGGATTGAGAACAGATAAGCCGACCAAGCATTGTTTATTCTCAAAAGATTTGAGGTAAACATTGCCTTCTTTTTCTAAACCTAATATTGCACCAATATAGCCATAAATCGCCGTTTTAGGCGGCAAAGCGTAGGATAGGGCAGAGGTCGTGGCGTAAATTTTTTTATAATGCGCGTACTCGCCCCAAATGTCGAAAACCAAAACTTTCATATCAGAATGGGTTGAATTATTTCGTGAAAATAGGCGCACTCAATTTCAAACGGTCGTCGGATTGAACTGTGACAGAAAGAATTTTATCAGCGTTTTTTTGCAAAGCTGCGTTGAGTTCGGTCACATCGAGCGTGTAATCGCTCACATCTTCAAGACTTTCTTCTTTAATACCGTCATTCAAAATCAATGACAACCGCTCACATAAGTCACCAATGAAAAAGCCATCACGGTATGTAACTTTGACCAACAGGCGCGGCATGTGTCCTTTTTTCGAGCGAGTCAAAAGGTCTTTTGTTCCGTTCCACATACCTTCAACAAGTTCTGAAACATCCCCCTCAGTGGTATTGACGTGTTTTGCAGCATTTTCATTGACCACACCATGAAAAGCGACTAAGCCATAAGTGATATTATATTCTTCACGGAAAGTCTTTTGTTCTGCCCCCTCTTTGGTAGCAAAAGCACCTGTGCCTTTGATAAAATTGTCTTTGGTAACATGATTCAAAGTATAACCCATACCAAATTGAACGGGACCAGTAAACTGGAAATTTTTTCCTTTTACTGCCGAAACGCCGCCAAACAAACGCACATCAATGAATTTGGCAGCAAACTCTTTAGCATCCTTATATTCCGCAGACCGTTTTTCAAGTGTAATGGCTTCAGTTCGGATAAAGACATCGCCTTTTCCATCGGCTGTACCATTGTAGCCTTTTTCAATCAAATAGTCCCGAATTGTCCGTTTCAATCGAACGTCAGTAACAAGGCATCTGCCGGTTTCTTCATCAAGGCGTGGGCGATTTGAGTCAAGTGGGTCGCCATTTGGGTTACAACGTTTTACGTCATAGAGAAACAGCAATTCGCTGCGGTTTTGGATAGTTGACATTTTTTTTATTTAAAAAGTTGAGAGAATATATTGTTGAATTTATTTTTGGTCTTTTTTTAGTTGTTCTTTTGCCTTTTTATCAGCATCACGTTGTTCAATACGTTTGTTTCTAAATTCTTTTTCCATGACCAAACCAAGCGAAAAAGCATAAGCCGTTTCTGTTTTGCTTGTATTTTTGTCGTCATTCAGAAGTTGTCCAACTAATTTTAGTAAATCATCAAAGTAAGGGCCATCATAGAATTTATCCGCACGGCGGTATTCTTTCGCTTTGTTCATGAGTTTTGGAAAAATTTCAATCAATTCTCGATAGCCAACATTGAGGTTGTGTAATTTTAAAGCGAAAGGCTCATTACCACCAAGATTACTGCGTTGCGAACTGTCCGGCACGACGACGAAAGCGCGGCTTCGTCAGATTGACGA
>JANLRG010000903.1:0-2161 GCA_031361545.1 Bacteroidota bacterium | reverse complement strand
ATTGAAATATTAGGATAGCAGGCTGATAATCAATGTATTATCTCAATATCATAATATCAATTAATATCGTCTCTCTACTTATCGTGATAAAAATGTGAATAAAACCTTTATATCTTTGCTGAAATTTAAAGAGTAATTTTCAGCAATTCTCTAAGTATTGATAATCAATTATTTACAAATAGTGAATAAAAAGATTTAATAATTTAGGGATAAAACATGTATAATTGGGATAAAAAAGAGGCTATCCCATGATAATAGATGAATTATTGACAGATTTACAAACAAAATTTAGAGCTATCCCCGATGGACGAGCGATTAATGTTAAGTTAGAACTGCCCAATATATTGATGGGTGGCTTTGCGCTATTTTCATTAAAAGATAGTTCGTTATTAGAATACGTAAATCGGTTCAAAGAACGTAAAAAAAACTTAAAAACAGTATATGGGATAACGCAATGTCCATCAGACACAGCGATGCGAGAAATACTGGATGATGTAGCCCCTCACAACTTGCAAAATATTGCAGGTGAATATATTAGTTTGTTGAGCGATGAGGGTTATTTATCACCTTATGAACTTACGGGTGACTATTTATCAAATCATTTATATATTCCTATAGATGGGGTTCAATATTTTGAATCAAAAAACCTAAGTTGTTCGTGTTGTTTGATAAAAAATCATAAAAATGGCACCTGTACTTATCATCATAATGCTTTAACAGCGGTTATCGTTCATCCAGATATAAGCGAAGTTTTAGTGGTTGCGAGTGAAGAAATAAAAAAGCAAGATGGTGAAAAGAAAAATGACCATGAATTATGTGCCGCCGTGCGATTAGTGCCCTTAATTCGCAAGGGTATCAAAAATCGTAAAGCGATTTTAGGCGGTGATAGCTTATTTGCCAATGCGCCCTTTATCAGATTAGCACAAAGCCATGATTTCAACTTTTTATTGCGCATAAAAGAAGGCTATCAAGGCTATCCCTTTATACAATTCAATAAATTAGTAGCCGATAAAAGAGTCAGTATTGTTGCAGGCAAAACTAAAACACATATTTATCGACATGAATTCGCCAATGATTTGATACTCAATGGCGATAATCAAGATATTAAAGTGAATTTTGTTCGGCTTATCGAACAAAATATCAAAACAGGTGAAATCACAACTTTTGACTGGATTACGGATATAAAACTCTCTATTCAAAACATAATAGATATAGCAAAAACAGGCAGAGCCCGTTGGAAAATAGAAAATGAAACTTTTAATACCTTAAAAAATCAAGGCTATCATTATGAACACAATTTTGGGCATGGAAAGAAGTATTTAGCTCAAAACTTTGCTCAATTAATGCTACTCGCTTTTTTATTTGATCAAATTCAGCACATTATTGACCCACTTTTTAGAAAAGCTTTGATTATTTGTAAATCAAAAAAGGTGCTTTGGGCAAGAGTGCGGGAAATATTTAATCTAATACCTGTTATCAGCATGGAAATTATTTATAAATTAATCGCTAAATTATTAAAGTTAAATGTTGAATTATCTATTTGAAATATTCAACATTTTTACGTAATTTATACCCCTCAACTATAAATTTACTTTTAATTTCATACATAAATCATTGATTTTATAAACTTAGCGAATTGCTGGTATCTTGTAGATAGTAAATAATGGAGTCTTTGCAGATTTTGTAGGTGCTATTGTATGCAAGTCTGTAAGTAGAATCCACCCGATAAGTATAGGTTTTAGTCGTAAACCATTGCTTATAAGTCGCCGTTTTGTACAAGGCAACGGTGGTATCTTTCGTTAAAGCCACCGTTGTATCTTTACAAACCACGACAATACGGGATTTAGTGAGTGTAAAATTGGCATTTAAAGGCGCAGCATTTTTAGTTTCTCCCACCTCCGTAATGCGCCCTAATTTATCAAATAAAGTATAGCTATAAGCGACATCAATTTTCTGTCTCGCATTTTGAGAGAGGATTAAGCGACCCAAACGGTCATACCAGAAGTTAGAGACTCCAGCGTCGGGCGTTTGTTGGTCAACGACTTGATTGAGTGAATTGTAATGATAAACCGTTTGCAGCCTATGAACATTCAGATAAGGCGTACCCGAGCCATTCAAGCGATATTGTTTAATGGTGCTTAAAGTGGTGGCATTCGTAATG
>JANLRG010000867.1:0-1809 GCA_031361545.1 Bacteroidota bacterium | reverse complement strand
ATTGCCTTGACCCTTACGCCTGCGTTGTGTGCCGCTATGCTGAAGAATACGCACGGAAAGAAAAAAAGTAAAAACCCGATTAATCGCTTTATCAATGCTTTCAACAATGGTTTCAATAAGGTACTTGGACGCTATAAAAGTATTTTGACTCTAATAGTTAATCGGCGTGTGGTGACGTTTCTCATTTTGGTGGGTTTCTGCGTGGGCACTTATTTTCTAAGTGATTCCATTCCTTCGGGCTTTATTCCGAATGAAGACCAAGGCGTTTTTTATGCCATTGTTTTGACACCTCCTGGCTCGACTTTAGAAAGAACAGATGCTGTTGCTGACCAAGTACAAAAAATAGCTACGAGCATGGAGGACGTAAAATCAGTGTCAACCATGTCTGGTTATGAAATCTTATCCGAAGGTACAGGCTCCAATTCAGGCACTTGTCTTATCAACTTAAAAGGTTGGGATGAGCGAAAACATACCATGCAGGAAGTGATGAATGAACTGGAAGAAAAAACAAAAGATATTAAAGGGGCATCCATCGAGTTTTTCCCACCTCCTGCCGTGCCAGGCTATGGTGCTGCGGGTGGCTTTGAGTTACGTCTTTTAGATAAGGGAGGCAGTGGTGATTACAAATTGATGGAAACGGTCAGTAAAAATTTCGTTGCCGAATTGAATAAAAGACCCGAACTATCTTCTGTTTTCACCTTTTACAGTGCCAGTTTCCCGCAATTTATGATGAATATTGACAATGATAAAGCCCAGCAAAAAGGCGTTACCATTGACAATGCGATGCGTACGCTCTCCGTTTTGGTAGGCAGTGATTATGAAACAAGTTTCATTAAATACGACAGGCAATATAAAGTAATGATTCAAGCATTGCCCGAATACCGCGCCTTGCCAGAGGATATTTTGAAGCTCTATGTCAAAAACGATAAAGGTGAAATGGTGCCTTTTTCAGCCTTTATGACAATGGATAAAGTGTATGGACTGTCAGAAATCACGCGACACAATTTGTTTAACTCTTCTGAAATAAGTGGTGGTCCAGCAGCAGGTTACAGCAGTGGTGCGGCTATTGCGGCTGTTAATGAAGTGGCAAAAGCTAAGTTGCCAAAGGGCTTTGGTATTGACTGGGCGGGTATTTCTGCCGATGAAGTAGGGCAAGGCAATCAAGCCATTTATATCTTTATCATTTCCTTACTGTTTGTTTATCTCGTCTTATCGGCTCAATACGAAAGTTTCATTTTGCCTTTGCCCATCCTTTTATCATTACCCGTAGGTATTTTCGGTGCCTTCTTTTTATTAAAAGTAATGAATTTAGAAAACAATATCTACGCCCAAATTGCGATGGTCATGTTAATCGGTATTTTGGGTAAAAATGCCGTATTGATTGTCGAGTTTGCCGTGCAAAGGCATGAGGCAGGAGCTACCGTCATGGAAGCAGCGATAGAAGGAGCGGCGGCTCGTTTACGTCCGATTTTAATGACTTCTTTTGCTTTTATTGCGGGATTAATTCCATTAGTAAGGGCAACGGGACCAGGTGCTATCGGGAATAGAACGATTGGTACGGCTGCGGCGGGTGGTATGTTGTTCGGGACGATTTTCGGTGTCCTCATCATTCCTGGTTTGTATTATATTTTTGGACGCATTTCTGAAAAACATTCCCCCATGGTTGAAGATGAAGAAGAAGGTCCTTTAACAGAAGAAATTGATAATAATTAAGATGACAATACATAAAAAATATAAATCAAGTATAACTTTTGGAAAGTTGCAAACTTTCCAAAAGTTGTCGTCAAAGCACCCCCTCAGTATTTTGGG
>JANLRG010000343.1:0-1181 GCA_031361545.1 Bacteroidota bacterium | reverse complement strand
GTTTTGTTTTTATCCAACATGATATTTTTTCCAAAATCATCGAATATCAACCATTCATAAGGATACAATTTGAATATATTGAGAATCTCTTGTTCTTGCAAATCTTCAAAAACTTGATTCTCCTTATCCCATCCAATGTCGTCCATATAAATCAATTGTGTTTTGTAACCGGCTTGAATGGCTGTATCTCTCAGGTATTCTGTTGTCGTCAAGTCTTCGAGTGACTCTTTCATGCAGCTAAAATGCAGAGTGCCTTCGTGCAAATAAGGCTTTAAATATTGCCAAGTGGCTATCAATTTTTCATGAACTGAGTTGAATTGATCCCTATAAGAAAAGCATACTTCCAACCAATTCCATTGCACCACGCCTGTTTCAAAAAGTGACGTCGGCGTATCGGCATTAAATTCCAACATCTTAGGCACACCATTTTGAAAACTGAAATCAAAACGCCCATAAATAGCAGGCGCATCGTCCTCCCAAGTCCTTTCAATATGCGGAATAAACCATTTTGGAATATGAAAAAGGTCATACTTTTTTTTAGAAACAACATGTTCAACGGCTTCCAAACACATTTTCCACAATTCATTCGTTGCTTTTTCAATGGTTTCAATTTCTTTCAAAGAGAACTCATAATACGCGCTTTCATCCCAATATATGCTATCCAACGTATGAAAACCGAAGCCTAACGCTTCTACTTTTTCCTGCCAATCGCGGCGCGGTTCTATTTTTATTCGTTTCATTCGATTATTTAATTTTTTTAGTTTTATGGGCTTTTTTCCCCCTTGGGGGTTGGGGGGAAAAATCCATGAAATTACTACGACGCTGCCTTAAACGACCTCGCCCCAAAACCACCTCTCACAATACCGCTTTTAGTCATATTTCTTCCTACATTCGATGTTGAATGCAAATTGCCCGAGTAAAATCCTGCGCGCCGATAGCCGAATCCATTATTGTAAGAACCATACGGACGAAAAGCATAATACCATAATAGAGCAGTGCCTACGCCTGAATGATGGTGCGTACGCGTATAGGTAGCCGTAGAATCCGAGCGCATATATACTTTTTTCTCGTTTTTATCACCCCAATCACCAGAGGCACCACTGTTCTGAGATTCTGTTTTATTGCAAGAAGCCAGAGCCGCAGAGATGAGAACAAGACTGACGAATTTAGATTTTTTCATT
>JANLRG010000819.1:0-1611 GCA_031361545.1 Bacteroidota bacterium | reverse complement strand
ACCAAACAACTCAAAACTATTGGTCATATAAAAATTCAGGCTACACTGATGGAGAAGCCCGCGCTAAAATGTTGACTTCTCAATGGTTTCCCCTCAGCGCTACCAACCCTAAGGATGTAGGTTTACAATTAAAACGCGGGTCATTGTTTCAAGATAAATCTAACCGTTTTAATGCAGAAGCACAGTATAATAATAATTTCGGTGGCTTCAATTTGGTTACAGGTATTCAATATCAATCCGACATTGCCAACTCTAATGGCACTTATTTGCTTGATGACAACGGAAAAGGTATAACGATTAATCAATTGGGCGGTTATGCACAATTGGAGCGTACTTTTGCTGAAAAACTCAAAGTAGTTTTGGCGGCTCGTGCAGATAATCACGACCGCTACGGTTTCAATTTTATTCCCAAAGCGGCTTTAGTATATTTATTGCCTGAAGGTTCAATCCGTTTCACATATGGACAAGGCATTGCAGCCCCGACTATTTTGAACTTGGAGGGCAATCTATTTGGCGGTTTGGTCTTGGGCAATGGTTTAGGTTTTACCATTCGGGATTACAATATTGCTACTAAAGAGGTCACAGAAACCAAAATTGCGCCTTTGAAAGTTGAAAAGTTGAAAACTTTTGAAATAGGTTATAAAACTTCTATTCAGAAAAAACTTTTTATTGATGTCAACGCGTATTACAATACTTCGGAAAATTTTTTAAGTCCACTTATCAATATTGGAGCCAATCCTAATCCTACTACTACCAGACGAACAGTATCAAAACGAGGTGATGAGCCTATCTCAAAATCTGTTGCAGGTGTACCAGATACGGGAACAGCTACTATTTTGACCTATTTGAACTTCGGTAAAGTTCATAATTCAGGTTTTGATTTGGGTGTCAATTATTATTTCACCAATTCTTTCAGTGTTGGTTTGAATTATTCTTATTTCAATTTTGAATTAGATAAAAACGATAAAAACAATGATGGTGACCGCAATGGCATTATCAATAATTTGGATTTACCTATCAATACGCCCAAACAAAAAGGCAGCGTCGCCTTGAATTATAGTGGTAAAAAGTTTTTTGGCTCCTTGTTCACGCGTTGGGTACAGACCTACGATTTCTTTTCAGGTATTAATGTAGCAGCCAGATCTAATTCTGAAATTTTTCAAAACTTGGGAGCTATTCCTGCGCTGGGATTACCTGCTCAAAAGTACGAGTTGAAGGAAAAGGCGCGTTATGGTCGCAATTTTAATTATGGACCATTGGGCGGTTTTGTTAACGTGGATTTGAGCTTAGGTTATCGCATCAATAATATGTTCACTGTTGCAGGTCAAATAACCAATCTTTTTGATAGTAAAAAAGTTCGGGAGTTTATTGCTGCACCATATATCGGGCGGTTATATCAAGTAGAAATCAAGGTTAATTTACCAGCTATCAAAGCAAAATCGAAGTGATATTAATTTGATACAATCAGTTGATGCGAGGCATACTCCTCAGTATGCTTCGCATTTTTTTGAGTTATTTGATGAAAACTTTAATAGCGAAAATTGCTGAGAATGCTCAGAAATTTGCGGAAAGTGCCACAAAATCAAAACAGCAATTTTTGTCGAACATGAG
>JANLRG010000797.1:0-7427 GCA_031361545.1 Bacteroidota bacterium | reverse complement strand
ACAATTTTGAATTAAAAAAGTCAGGATCAAAAAAAATCCGAGGTGTTCATTCGCCTCGGACTTTTTTTTGTTTTATTTAATTGTAAAATTACATTAAATCAATTCACATTGCTTGGCCATGAATGACCAAGCAATTGAACTTTGAAACTTTGCGATGAATGACCAAGCAATTGAACCTTAAACCTGCGCTTCTGCAAACATCTTCAATTTCTTTTTGAGGAGCTCCATTTCGTTTTTAGCACTAGTTAAATTGCTTTCAACTTCTGTGAGCAAGCCGGCCATGTTTTTTGAATTTCTAAAGAAGCCCAAATTGTTTTCATATTGATTAATGGTATGTTGCAATTTGCTGATTTTATCTTTTATCAAATTTTGTTCTTTGCGAAGCATGTGAGCAGAATCTTCACTGTTAGAAAGTGATTCAACACTATTTTTAAATTTTAATAAATGTCGTTGACCATTTTCTAGTTTCAAAAGATCATATTTAGAGTCAAGTATGTTTTTGAATTTTTCCCAAATTCTTTGTTTCTCTTTAAATGGAACATGTTGAATTTGTTTCCATTCATCAGAGAATG
This sequence comes from Bacteroidota bacterium, assembly GCA_031361545.1. Classification (GTDB taxonomy): domain Bacteria; phylum Bacteroidota; class Bacteroidia; order AKYH767-A; family 2013-40CM-41-45; genus JADKIH01. The sequence continues at coordinate 6,855 of JANLRG010000797.1, read as the reverse complement.
ATTTTAGCGAAGCAAGATCATCTTCTGTCGTTCCTGTAGGAGTGAAGGCTTCAACTTTTTTGGTGAGTTCTTCTTTTAATTCAAGATTTTTTATTTGTTCATTATCTCTGGAGCTAAATTTTTCTCGTTTGGCAACAAAAAATTTATCACATGCTTCTCGAAATCTTTTCCAAAGTTTATTTTCTTCCCATTGCTCAACATGACCTGCAGTTTTCCAATCATTTTGCAACTGAAGAATTTGCTTTGTCGGATCTTCAAAAGATTCATATACTGTTTCAGCAATTTTTTCTGCTTTCTCTATAATGGCAATTTTCTTATCGCGACCTTCCCTATGTCCTTTTTTAATTTCAGCAAAGTAGTCGCGTTTTTTATTGTAGAAAGTATTAAGGGCAACACGTAAATCTTCCCATACTTTTTCATTTTCTTTTCGAGGACCAAAGCCAATGGTTTTCCATTCTTCCAACAATTTATTTAACGTCTCAGTCATAGACTGCCATTGCTTGTGGTTTTCGAAATTTTCTACAGCAATTGCCTGAGCACGTTCAAGTAATTTTTTCTTCGCTTCTAGATGAACTACTTCTTCTTTTTGTCGCTCTTGATAAAAGGCGCGTATTTTTTGAAATACCTGGCCAATTAATTCGCGGTACTTTGTACGAAGCGGCTCTACTGTTTCAGGAGGAGTAGGGCCTAACTCCGACCATTCCATTCTATAGAGCGTGCTCATTCTTTCAATTCCCTTGATCGATTCCATCGGAAGAAGAGATTCAATTTTGGTTAGCAACTGTGTACGCTGTTCCAAGTTGCGTTTGAAGTCGAGCTCTCTCAGATCTTTACTCAACTTCATATTGTAATAGAAGTTGTGAGAATGACGATGATAAATACTTTGAAGATTTTTATATTCTTTGGAAGGCACATTCCCAATCTCATTCCACTTACTTTGCAAATCTTTAAAAGCATGAAAAGCTTTGCCAATATTTGTTTCTTCAGCAATTAATTTTTCAATTGCATTTACAATTTCTTCTTTCGCTTTTAATTTTCCTTTGACTTCACTATGCAAAACCTTCCGAAATTTTGTTTCTCGGTCAGAAAAAATAACCATCAACTCATTGAATCGATTATCCAATGGATCTTTCTTCGGTTCAAAATCGTCGCTATTGCCACCTTCTTCTAAAAATTTTTGCAACAGTTCTTGATGAATTGTTTCGCATGCCTTCAAATATTCATTCTTAATTTCATCTGCATGTGAAATAATTTCATTCGATACATCTTCCTTTTGAAGCGCTTCAAGCTTCAGAATCAATTCTTCTTTCATACTAAATTGTTAAGCTAAATTATATTCTCTTTTGATATTTTGTTTGCAAGGTACATCTGATAAAAGACAAGTGAAAGTCTTTCTTCTCACTGATAAAATTTGTGAAGTCCTTAGCAAAATAAGCCAGTCAAGATGAGCCGAAAACGTTGAACAAGATAAAGACCACAAATCGAGTTGTCAAGAATTATCAGCTAAATTATAAGAAAAGACCTTGAATTTGTCGATCAAGTTGGTCAAATCAAAAAAAGCTAAAAATCTGATAGAAATTAGTGGAAAATTTCTACAAATGACTTGTATAAACAAGATAAATACCTATTTTTGCACCCTCAATTTCTACAAATCATGAAGAAGGACATACATCCAAAAAATTATAGAATGGTGGTTTTCAAGGATATCTCTTGCGATTACTCATTTATGACCCGTTCAACAATTGAAACGAAAGATTCTGTCAAATGGACTGATGGAAAGGATTATCCACTGGTAAAGTTGGAGATTAGCCACATGTCTCATCCTTTTTATACTGGTAAGATGAAACTTATCGATACAGCAGGGCGTGTTGATAAATTCAATTCTCGTTATGCAAAAAAGAAAGAAGTCGCTAAATAAGTGATTCTTCCTACTCATATTTATATTTGATAAAAAGGTCTCTTGTTTTTACAAGAGACCTTTTTCTTTAAGGGACAAACCTTATTTTTGGAAACTCAAACTCTTGATTCATGAATATAATCTTATTTGATGATGTAACATGGAAGACCTTACTTCCTTTAACGTACACTAGGCCCGTTGCTGAAATTAGAATTGGAATATTAAAAATTTCAGAAAAATGGACAAAATTTTTTTCTGCCAATGTCAGTTTTTTAACTCAAGATTATCTCAGAGAATTATTTCCAGCTGTATTAAGTGTTGATAATTATTTTATCAATGGTTCATTACTGCCCTCATCAGAATTGATAGCAGAAATAAAATCTTTGCAGATGGGAGAACGATTAGTTCAAGGAGAGTTGATCTTGGCAATTCGTTCAGATCAAAATCAATTTCCTATCGAAATTAATAAAATAGATAAAAGTATAGAAAGAGAAGTGCAAAGTAGCTTTGAAAGGATCGTTTACCCTTGGGATATTTTTTCGAAGAATGAAAAGCAGATAGTAGATGATTTTGATTTGCTTACAAAAGGCAGAAAATCTCAACCTATTAGCTCTACAAATCAAACAGTTTTCCCTGAGAGAATTTTTTTGGAAGAAGGCGCAAAAGTAGAATGTGCAATATTGAATGCAACAGGTGGTCCAATTTATATTGCAAAAGATTCGGAAGTGATGGAAGGAGCAATGATCAGAGGTCCTTTTAGTTTAGGAGAACATTCACAAGTAAAAATGGGAGCTAAGATTTATGGTGCTACAACTGTTGGTCCGCATTGCAAAGTTGCAGGTGAAATAAGCAATTCTATTATTTTCGGTTTTTCAAACAAAGGACACGAGGGTTTCCTTGGCAATTCTGTTCTCGGAGAGTGGTGCAATTTAGGTGCAGATACCAATAACAGTAATTTAAAAAATAATTATTCAAAAGTTAAGGTGTGGAATTATGAAAAAGAAGATTACATAAACACTGGATTGCAATTTTGCGGATTGATTATGGGCGATCATAGCAAATGCAGTATAAATACAATGTTCAATACAGGTACAGTGGTAGGAGTTAGTGCGAATATTTTTGGAAATGGTTTTCCTCCAAAGTTTGTTCCGTCATTTTCATGGGGTGGATCAGAGGGTTTTTCAACCTATAGATTGGAAGATGCTTTAGAAGTTGCAACAAGAGTATATGAAAGACGACATTTAGAATTTGGATCCAAAGATCAAAAATTAATGACTGATCTATTTGAAAGTACAATACAACACAGATCATTTTAAAAAGTAGTATGGAAAATTATAAATTGGTAACAGATATTCTTTGGTATTCAGTCCCTGCAATATTAGTGATGCTTGGAATGTTTTTAATGATTCGCCAATCTCTGTCTTCTCATGAAGCAACCTTGAGAAAATTAATCGAAAAGGATTTACAGATTAAAGTTTTAGAAGAACATGCTCTTCGAAGAAAGGAATCATTACCCTTAAAATTACAAGCTTATGAAAGGATGATTTTATTTTTAGAAAGAATCGGTCCAAATTCAATATTGATTAGGGTCAATCGCGGTGGAATGACATCAGGGCAATTGCAGTCAGAATTATTGGCTACAATTAGAGCGGAATTTGAGCACAATTATTCGCAGCAAATTTATATAACAGATCGGGCTTGGGATGAAGTAAGTCATTCCAAAGAAGAAACAATCAAAATAATAAATAGTGCTTCCAGTCGAGTTGGGCAGCATGCAACAGGAATACAATTGAGTGCAGCAATTTTTGAACAAGTACTCGATATGGAAACAATTCCAACACAGGAAGCAATTGATTTCATCAAAGCGGAAGCAAAAAAATTAATGGATTAATTTATTTTCAAAAAAAGGAAACGTGTCAGATAAAAAAATTACCACCGAAAGCGGAATTGAAATAAAGCAAGTGTACACCGATCAGCTGGGAATAAAAGATTTGCCAGGAGAGTTTCCCTTTACCAGAGGTGTACAGACTGACATGTACAGAAGTAAGTTGTGGACCATGCGACAATATGCAGGTTTTTCTACAGCTGAAGAATCCAATAAAAGATATCATTATTTGCTCAATCAAGGAACAACAGGATTGTCTGTTGCCTTTGATCTTCCTACTCAAATTGGCTACGATTCTGATCATGATTTATCAGACGGAGAAGTTGGAAAAGCAGGAGTGGCAATTGATTCCTTAAGAGATATTGAAATTTTATTTGATGGTATTCAATTGGAGAATATCAGTACTTCGATGACAATTAATTCTACTGCATCTATTTTGTTGGCCTTTTATATTGCTTTAGCAAAAAAGCAAGGTGCTGATTTGAAAAAGATTTCAGGGACAATTCAGAATGATATTTTAAAAGAATATGCCGCACGCGGAACATACATTTATCCGCCTAAACCATCGATGCGCATAATTACAGATATTTTTGAATACTGTTCGAATGAAGTCCCTAAGTGGAATACTATTTCAATTTCAGGATATCATATTCGAGAAGCGGGATCGACAGCTGTTCAAGAGTTGGCGTTCACACTTGCAAATGGAAAAGCCTATGTCAAAGCTGCTATTGAAAAAGGATTAGACATTGATGTCTTTGGAAAGAGACTGTCATTTTTCTTTAATGCCCACAATAATCTTTTTCAAGAAGTAGCTAAGTTCAGAGCCGCAAGAAGAATGTGGGCGACCATCATGAAAGAATTAGGAGCGAAAGATCCTCGCTCTATGATGTTACGGTTTCACACTCAAACAGGAGGTTCTACACTAACAGCACAACAGCCCATGAATAATATACCTAGAGTAACCATTCAAGCGTTGTCAGCAGTTTTAGGTGGTACACAGTCGTTACATACTAACGGCTATGACGAAGCAATAAGTTTACCGACAGAAGAAGCTGCTCGCATTGCTTTGCGTACACAACAATTGATTGCTTTCGAAAGTGGAGTGGCGGATACAGTAGATCCATTAGCTGGTTCTTATTTTGTAGAATCACTGACTGACGAAGTAGAAGCAAAAGCTTGGGAGTATATCCACAAAATTGATAGTATGGGCGGAGCTGTGAGTGCAATTGAAGCGCAGTATATTCAAAATGAAATTGCACGTTCATCCTACGACTATCAGAAATCGATTGAAGATAATACTCGAATAATTGTTGGTGTAAATCACTTCACCATGGAAGAACCGCCGTTTGACAAAGTATTTGTGGTCGATGATTCAATTAGAATTTTGCAGATTGAAAAACTTAAAAAGCTACGTTCAGAAAGAGACGATTCAAAAACAAAAGCCACAATCGCTGCAGTTGAAAGAACAGCAAAAGAAAATGGAAACCTGATGCCTCCTATCATTGAAGCAGTAGAAAACCTAGCTTCACTCGGAGAAATTGCAGACGCTATGAGAAAGGTATTTGGGGAATTTTAGAATAAAGTTAGAGTTCAAGTGTCAGAGGTAAAAGAGAAAAATTGAGATTTGACGATTTATAACTGAAGGCAATCTACTGAAAAATAGTTGGTGACTTTGACCAATTTTTTTTTGTATATTCTCCTCATCTGTTTGAAGAAGAAGTGAGCTCTGGTGGAGACCAACTCATCAGCAATAAAGCAGATCTCTTATATGGTAAAAGGCAGTTCCAACAAACTGCCTTTTTGTTTTACCAGCAAGAGCCCATGGCTAAATAAACTCACTTATCATTTGATAGATAGATGTACCATTTTATAAAATCAATTCGATGTCTGATCGTGAGTCCACGGTGTAGATCCAGATGATTTTTCAAGTGACTAAAAAATCCTTCAATACCATTGGTTGTGGAAGGAATGTCTGGATCTTTAAGATAATGAAACATATTGGGTAATGCTCGCTTGATTGTAAAATAAGAACGCCTTAAAAGTTTATGCGTGTACCAATATCTTCCGGACTCCAAATGAATGGTTCGTTCCATTAGATATTCTTTGTATCGAAGGAACCATTCATCCAGCAAAAAGGTCCAGTATCGTTTATCATTATCCGTTTTGATCTTCATTAACATTAAAACAATTCTTCGCAGTTCAACACCAGCAATATGCTTTGGATATCGAGTTAGCCATACAAGGCACATGCGTTGAATGTGAACCAAACATCTTTGAACAGTTGCCTCAGGTAAAGACTTTTTTATGGCTTTCAAAATACTCTTGTGACCATCGGTGGTAACACTCTCAATGATCACTCCAAGCTTTACCAGATTCTCTAAGTCTTCTTTAATCTCGGAATAATTCTCTCCATTAGAAAACCGAATTAACTGCGTGTATCCATCGCTTTGATCTTGATAACAGACTACACAAAACTTTTTAAAATAGGTGGCATCTATTCGGAGATTGACTTTCTTGCTTTTTCTAATTACAACCTCAGGAGATTGTTTTAAAAAAGAATAAAATATTCGTTGAAGTGTGTCAATCGAGAGCTTACTGTCTCGACTTAAAGTTTTAAATGTCTGTCGCTCCAATACCCATTTCTTAAACCAAACAAATCGATTTTTTTCTTTTCTAGCAATATTATTGCGAGTGAACAAAACATTGCAATTTTTGCATTTGAATCGTTGCTTGCCTAGTTGCTTTCCCCACTTTATAACATCCAAACTACCACAGGCCCAGCAGCGTTTTTTTTACCTTTTTCCATGTGCAAAAAAAGCTTTCTGAAACGACTTTCAGAAAGCTTCCTTCAAACCCTTACTGCTAAAGGCCTACAGAGGTTTTTACCAACTATTTTTCAGTAATATGCCATAAATCATCAGTTCTCAATTCATCATCAATTCTCAATTCTCAATCTATTTATGCGCTGTTCCTGTTCTATTTTCAATTCCTTGTCCGTCATCTATCGAAAAAGTAAATGACATTGTTCCGCTCGAAAGACTTCCTGTTCCATCATAACGGTCACTACCAATTA
>JANLRG010000764.1:0-1650 GCA_031361545.1 Bacteroidota bacterium | reverse complement strand
GTCGTAATACAATTCTTGAGCATCCGCGCCCGGTATCAGTTTTGAACAGAGTCTATTTTGATTATCATATTTGTATTGAAAAATCAAACTATAATCCGAAATATTACCGTTACCGTCCAAAACATCAGGTGGTATGACCATTATCAAATTACTATAGTCATCATAAATATTATAAGTATCTACATCTTTATAGACATTATTAGCATCCTTTACAAACTTACGAGTTAAGACGACACGCCCGATTTTATCTTTAAAAATATCCACTCTACCTTTTTTCGGTTCATTAGTATTGGCATTTTCATCCCACGTTGTTATTCTATAAAGGGCATTATCAGAATAGTTGCCGGCATTAGTCGTGACAGGCGAGAGTGTGTAAAAATTGCCATTTGTTCCTGCGGTGACTGTAAATTGCCTGACAAGGTAATTGGCGTTATTTGTTCCATACTCTATTTTCATAAAAGTGCCTTCCTCCGTAAATTGTTTGATAGGGCGACTGAGGGGGGATGCCTCGTATTCAGGGTTTATATATGGTTTTACATTTCTTGCAACAGAAGGGTCAATCGCTTCATAGCCTGTTTGTGTCCCTTCAAACGGTTGATAAGCCCTATCTTGACGACCTATTGCATCATAAGTAATATTGCTTTTTTGATGATAATTATTGGGCGTATAATTCTCCCTTACAGTTGATATAGGTCTGCCCAATCCATCAAAATATTGTTTAGTCGTTTGGTTGGCAATATTGTAATCGCTGAAATTTGTTGAGGTACTAACAAAGTTATTGGTTGGTGCTGTTGTACCACCAAAATTATAAGCAATAGACGTTATAACTTTAGGGTTAGACAATACAGTTGGGTCAGGATTGTCAAACTTCATTTGTGTGGTTTGTAACCTCAATAAAGGGTCGTAAACAAAAGAAGTGGTCTGACCATTTTCGTTGGTTAAAGTTCTAACGGCTCTAATATTAGGATGATAAGTTACTTTAGAAATGAGTGTACCAAATTTCTTTTCTTCGAGTAAACCTGTAGTAGTACCCCATTTTAATTCTTCCGAAGTAGTAAAAAATGATTGTTTCCACTTAGTCAATCTACCATCAATATTATATGACTCTACTTCAGCTTTTTCATCTAAAGTATTGTCTTTTAAAATTTCAATCCATTTTTTCTGTAATGGAATTGTTTTAGCAACAACAGTATAATTTGCAAACTCATTTTTTATTCCGCCCTGCAAAACATTGTCAACCAATAGTTTTGTCTCTATTGGTGTGATAATGTTGTAGTCATTGAGTTTAATAATAGCGGGGTCAGTGCTTGTAGGAAGATCTTTTGAATAAACAACTTCAGTTTTATATACTTTAGCATTACTATTCGTTATGGTCGTACTAATAGGATTTTTATGGTTATTCCCATATCCATAAGTTGTTAATGTTTCAATAAAATTAGCTCCATAATTTTCTCTTACAGTCACTGTTTCTAAGCGTTTATCAGCAACCAAAGTATAATATTTTGCCAATGCAAGTACATCTATACTATTTAAAGGATTCCAATCATTGCCAGGGCTTGTTGCAAGTGTTTGAGCCTTGATTGAAGGTATTTTTTCAAATTTAACTAATTTATAGGTATTTGTTGTTACCTGTATAGGCGTTGTTCCCCC
>JANLRG010000737.1:0-1117 GCA_031361545.1 Bacteroidota bacterium | reverse complement strand
TTCATTGCCGATGATTCTGAAGTAATTGCCGATTGAAAGCATTAATAAAACCGCCGTAGGAATAGCTCTGTTTTTCATTGTGTAAGTTGTTTAAAGTGAAAAATATGCCCTCAGTATTTCAAGGGTTTTGGTTGATTTTATGAACATTTAAGTCAAAAGTAACAATTAAACCCATGTCTCTGCTATTTTACAATCGCTAAAAATCTTAAATATCGTATGCCCGAACTGCCCGAAGTTGAAACCTACCGCCGATACATCGAAGCGTCGTCCTTCAATCAGCCCATCGCCGATTTTACGTGCGAAGACCCGCGCAAATTGTTGATCAATGATTACGATGAGATGCGCCAAATACTGAGGGGGGCGCAGTTTATGGGTTCTTATCGGGTCGGTAAGCATCTTTTCCTAAAAACCGACACGCCCTATTGGGTGTATATGCACTTTGGTATGTCGGGCGATTTGCATTATTTTCATCAAGATGAAGACCCGCCCCGTCACGCCCGCATGGTCTTTTATTTTGCTAACGGCTACCGCTTGGGATTTATCTGTCCCCGCAAATTTGAGCGCATTGGATTGGTCGAAAATCCCGACGCATTTTTAGCAAAAAAAGGCATTGCGCCCGATGCCCTGCTCATATCGCTTGAGCAATTTTCGAAAAATATCAAGCGTAAAAAATCGCTAATAAAAACCGTCTTGCTCGACCAATCAGTAGTCGCAGGCATCGGCAATTGGTTGGCGGACGACGTGCTGCACCACGCAAAAATCCATCCCGAAACATCGGCAAAAGCTCTTTCGGATGCGGAAATTGCCCGCATCCACGCTGCCATGCACTACATCGTGCAAACGACTGTTGATGCCGAAGCCAATTACAATTTACTCCCCGACGATTTTATTCTCCACGCCCGCGGTTGGGGCAAGTCGCATTTGAGTGGCAAATGTCCGTGTGAGCAAGAGGAAATTATGCTAATACGGGTAGGAGGGCGTGCGACTTACTTTTGCCCTCGGCTTCAAATCTTTCATTCGTAACATTATTGTAATTAAAGCATTGAAACAAGGAGGCTTCATCCATAGAAAGAAAATTATTGGGAAATAGTTTGAAAGCACCCCCTCAGTAATTTCC
>JANLRG010000326.1:0-1241 GCA_031361545.1 Bacteroidota bacterium | reverse complement strand
GCGGGTGTTGTCGTGCCAATGCCCACTTTAACCGCATTGGCAGCTGTTCCACCTAAAATAAGCGTATTACTGAGTGTCGCATTAGCAGAAAACCCAATAGCGGTGGCATTGGTCAAGCCTGAAGAGATATTTGTATTGTTTCCTAAAAGGGTGTTGTTGTTGCTGGTGGCAACACCTTGACCTGCATTGTAGCCCACAAAGGTATTTGCATCGCCACTGGTTACATTCGCACCCGCTTGAAAACCGACATAGACATTATAATTACTGGACGTACCACTACTGCCTGATTGAGAGCCAATAGCGACATTGCTGCTGCCTATTGTGGTTTGTCCTAATGCACCACTGCCTAAGGCAACATTACTCGAGCCCGATGTGTTCGCCGTTAAAGCCCAAGTACCTAAAGCGACATTGGTACTGCCGCCGATATTGGCTGTACCTGCTAAGTAACCGATGAAGGTATTGCTCACGCCAATTGTATTGACTAAACCTGCTTGATAGCCAATCATGGTGTGGTTTGTACCTGTTGTATTGGCTTTACCCGCTTGATAACCGATAAATGTACCGTAATTGGCAGCCGTCGTTGCCCCTGCTTGGTAGCCAACAGCCGTTAAACCTGATATTGTCGAAGTGGTGTATAATGCGCTGTCACCTATGGCGACATTGGCTTGTCCTGTGGTGTTGGCATATAAGGCGCGATAGCCTGAAGCCGTATTGCCCCAAGCATTGGTCGTCGCATTCAAGGCTTGATGACCTAATGCGGTGTTGTTATTGCCTGTACTGACGCTGTTTCCTGCTTGGTAGCCCCAAAAAGTGTTGGCTATTAGGTGGTCAATGCGTCCTGCTTTCTGATTATTGACTCTGATACTGAGGGGTATATTATCGGTTGTGCCTAAGAAGTTTGTACCGTCAACGGTGCCGCTGTTGCCTGTTATTGCCCAAGCCGATGCTGCCCCTGTTGTTATACCTTGACCACCCGTAAGTACCCATTTTGATAATGTGGCATTGTATATTAAGGTTGCGACACCGTTGGCTGCGAATGTTAGATTTGAACCGCCTGTATTGATTTGATTGGCTGCGCTGGAAGTGACTTGATGATTTAAGGTCATTGTATAAGTCGTCGCATTGACTAAAATTAATAACCGACCATCCGTACCATTGGCAAAACCTGTAATCGTAAAAACCGCCGTTGGTGCTGTAATGCGATAAAAACTCATGGTGTCTATTGCCACATTATTGTTCGT
>JANLRG010000618.1:0-1041 GCA_031361545.1 Bacteroidota bacterium | reverse complement strand
AATAAAATGAAAAAATTAAAATATATCGCAGCTTTCGCATTACTCATCAGTTTGAGTTTTAGCTGCAATTTCTATGAAGGCAAAAATGTTGACCCCGATGCACCAACGGTTGTCAATCCAGACGGCTTATTGAAAGGCATTCAATTAGCCGATATTGAAGTACAATTGGGTCAAACCCAACGTATTTCAGGGATGTGGTGCGGTCAATATCGCGGCGTACAGTTGTTGTATTTGTCCATTCATGAATACAATTTGTCTGCTGAAGAATCCAATAATACATGGGGTTTTGCCTATCAAAGTGTGGTGAAACAATGCCGTGTGATGCGGGATGGCTTGAAAGACGACCCATTTTTTCAAGGTGTCGGTAAAATTATGGAAGCCCATGCTTTAGGTACTTTGGCGGCTTTGTATGGCGATATTCCTTTCACCGAAATTGCCCAAGATGAAAAGATTCCTAATCCAAAATTTGACAAGCAATCAGCCGTTTATGCAGGTCTTCAAACGCTGTTAGATGATGCCATTGTAGATTTGAAAAAAATAACAGGCACGCGTACCGTTGCCAATGATTTGCTGTTCAAAGGCGCACATCTCAAGTGGATTGAGGTCGCTTACACGCTCAAAGGACGCTATTTTATGGAAACCAAAGAATATGACAAAGCCTATACTGCGGCTCTAACAGGCGTTTCATCGGGTGCCAATTCTTTGAAATTTATTCCTCCTGGAACAGCTATTGGCGATGGTAATTTGATGAATATGATGATTGCGAATAGAGGTGGTTATTTCAGCACAGCGAATACTTATTTGACAAAACTTTTGGGTAAAACATTCGTCGCTGGCTCGCGCAATAATGCAAAAACCACTGAAGATGCCCGTTCTAAATACTACCTCATCGCGGGCACAAGTTCATCTACTGAAAAAGGGGTTGCTGCCCAAAAATCTCCAATGCCGCTTGTGATTTACGAAGAAAATCTATTGAACCTCGCCGAAAGTGGTTTACGCACAAAAGGCGCTGCCGAAGGCTTATTGCAACTCAATAAATTA
>JANLRG010000577.1:0-1203 GCA_031361545.1 Bacteroidota bacterium | reverse complement strand
ATGTCTCCTATTGATAACAAGTTTTTAGCGCAATATATTTATCAAAATCATCAACATTTCAATTCAAATTACGATAATTATTATCGAATTTTGAGTAACATGCTGCCGCGAGATACTTGCCACAGCTTGTATATTATTACCTCCGTTGAGAAAACGGATTCTATCACGAAGATTCAAGAACAAGGCGGAATTGGTAGTTTTTTTAAAAAAATGTTTACAGGTTCTGCTAAAACCATCACCACTAAAGAAGCAAAAAATAGAACCGTGAAAATTTATACCATTAATAGTGCGCTTTCAAATTCATGCTGCGCTTTAGCAGAGTATGGCAAGGCAAATAATATTGAAAGAATGGGGTGGGAGTTTATTCACAGAGCAAAATATAGTGAGTTATATGGCATGCTTGAAGCTGAATTGGGCGTAAAAGGCTATGTAAATGTCCTTTCTGCTTTACAAACAAGGAGTATATCTTATGATTTTCGATTGGCTGATTTTAAAATTAAATATGAAGCTAAGCGCGAAAAAATAGATGAAATCAACAAAGAAAAGAGAGAAAAATGGAAGAAAAGCTACGATAAATGGCTCAAAATTCAAGATGAAGCAGTGTCGGCTCGTTTGGCAAAAGGCAATATCAGCAAATCGGATATTAATTATTATTTCTTTCAAACCAATAAATTAGGCTGGCTTAATTGTGATTATTTTACTAAAAATGACAATCCTGTTTTGGTGGATACGCATTTAAAAAAAGCGGAAAATTTAGATGTCAAAATCGTTTTTCAAGATAGAATGGCAGCCATAGGTGATAATTTTGAAGGCGATAAAGTTGCTTTCCAAAATGTGCCGAGCGGTAGAAAAGCGTGGATAGTAGCTATGTCATTTTATAAAGAGGGTCCGAGCCTCGCCATTCAAGAAATAGAAACGGGCAAAGAAGTGCCGCCTCTTAAATTTCAAAAAATGAGTGTTGCTCAAATGCGCTCGGAATTGGGCAAATTAAATGCAATGAATTAATGACATTAAAATATTCTTAAAATGAGTATTTGAAAAATTCTGAATTCTCAGCAGGGGTCATCCCCAATCCGGATACCTACGAAAATTTTTGTGCCGGCCGCGAATTCATGGGAAAATGGACTTTGTTTAAAATGCGAAATGGATTGGTCAAGCCTGTTGAATCAGAATCCATCAATAAAGAGTTGTCCATCAAAGCCC